>CALDGX010000035.1 GCA_937941715.1 uncultured Chloracidobacterium sp.
TCTTCTTAAACATTCCTCTTCTCCTTTTGTATCAAGCAAGCGGATCGCAGGCCGAACGAATAAATCTTCTTACGGCGAACGAAGCCAAAGGTCCTAGAAACTCTGGGAGAGCGGCCGTTTACGTGTGAACGTGCTCTGGTAAGGGACGACTGCTCTCCCAGTGGTTTCTAAGGTCTTGAGGTTGAGAGGGGAATTTGAATGACTTACAATGCAAGTTGTACGGTCGCACTGTTGGGGTCTTTCAGATGCCCGACTTTGTACCTGCAGCCGGTTGATAATTCGCGTTATCGACCGGCGTTTCAGCTACAATTTACCTCAATAAATCCGTCCAAATAGTAACGCTGAAAACAGACAGCTTGATTGCCATTGCCTGGCAACGGTTCGTGTGATCTGATGGCTGCGGCGTCCATTTGAACATACAATTTGTTAACTTCTACTTTCTATATGTCGATTTTTCCGATTCCATTACATCTCCTGACGGAAAAATCGAAAAAAAACCGTCATTTCCAACTCAAGGAAAGCTACGCGGATCATATATTCCGCAATTGACTTTCCAATCGATCGCCGCCCGTCTTAATTCTTGTTGGTTGGAAAGGTTACACTGTGGGCGGCTGTAACGAGTGAATTGTATTGTGACTCAACTGATGTTAGGCGAGTGCGACGGGGCTGTCGTCACCCATTTGGGTGATGTTGTCACTTTTTTTAGTTATTCGAAATCTTGCCCGGACGTCAGGGCCGGCGGCCGGACGCAAGGCGGCCAGCTAAAACGGATAATGGCCCGAGCGATACTTGTCCGCTCGGGCCATTCAGGCCGCTTCCACCGTTAGCGTAATCTAGCTTCTTGATGAACGCTAGCTCCTATTGCTCCATGATTGCTCCCCGCCGATCATGTTCAGAAATATACAAGTATGAGGGTGTCGTCTGCGAAGCGGCAATACCGAAGAGTCTCAAAAGGTGGGCGTTACTGATCTTCGGAGCAGGCTCCACTCCTAATAGTATCTGCCGGTTATTATTGAAAGTCGTCACCCAAATGGGTGATATTACAACAAAGTTACAATGACTGAGCCGTAAACTACGAAGGCAGCTTTGCAATCAAGGTGATCAACTCGCTCTGACGATGTGTGTCGGTCTTGGAGAAAATGTGTTTGAGGTGCGTTCGTACCGTGTTGCAGGTCACCTTCAACTCCTTGCAAACCTCGTTGATATCCAGCCCGTCGGTGAGTAGAGAAGTGATCCGTGCTTCCGTTGCCGTCATATCAAACAGCTCAACGAGAACTCGATCGCTCGGGGCAATTGAGTCTTCGGGGTCGGAAACAATTATCATAGCGAGAGCTTCCTCGCGGTTGCTTTGGAAACTGGAATCGAAGATCCGCGAGATCACGACCTGATATGGCCGCCTCCCAGTTTTTCGCGACACGTGTAACGCAGCTCCAAACTCTTTCTTCAGACCCGATCCGGAAGAAAATATCCGGTCGAGCAACGAACGCAGACGCCGGGCTTCGCCCGAATGAGCGAGTTTGAGCCGCCCGTCATTGGCAAGTGTCATCCCGTCATTCGATCCCAACAGTTCTGTGCCGCGATTGTTTGAAAAAACAACGCGGTGAGCGGCATCAACGACTATAACCGCTTGCGTCATTCGTTCAAACGCCGCTGCGGACAGCCTAGCTTCCCAACGGGCGTTTGCCAGATCGATGTGGTGTCGCATCGTATGTTGGAGGTGCGGGAGGATAACTCCCAGTGCCCTGCGTTCGTCGCGCCCAAAATTCGGCTTATTTTTCGGACGCGAGAAGGTCATCGTTGACGCGAATCGATCCACGTCCACGATACAATGATGAAAGATGTGAAAATAACCCATCTCCCGGAAACAGCTGCGATACAGTTCGGAGTCTAGAAACGCCTTCTTTGGAAAGTCGCGCTCGCGATCGAAGCTCTCGCCGGTACCCAACGATTCGATGTTCTTACGAAATGGAAGGAGGGAATAGTATCGAGAATTGAACTCCTCAAGGAAACCAACGTGATTTGTATCGCCGAGAGCGATGTACGTGGCGGTGCGCTTATCGAAAATATTTAAGCTGCCCGGGCCCGACTCGAGCAATGTACACAGCTTGACGTATGTGTCCTGCCACCCATCATTAGAATCGGCAGATGCACTGACATATATGTCGCCAATGATATCGTAGATCTTTTTTTCGGTGATCGAAGTCATAGATTTCCTCGGCCGGCCATCAATAGCCCACATTCGGAAACTACCTCGAAAAACAGAAAAAGCTCACGCACGTATCATCAGATACGCTCGCAAGCCACCCCGATCAATATTTTCGGTCGTTTTTCATGGAAGTCTCTTTTTCAAACTTCCGCGGGCACAGTCGCCCCCAACCAACAGCCGTTGATTGGCCCAAAACCGGAATCACCTACCTTCGACCGGCACCACATAACGGAAAATGCCGCTTGCAGGTAAGCTCGTCTGAACGATGTAACTGTAACCTACGGACCAATGTTCCCCAAAAACAAAAGCAAATAGATACAGCAACTTTGTCCAACGAACTGGAAGATACCACAAAAGTTTTATGGCGTCAATGGACATTCAGCGACGAACCAACGTCATTGTTGATCGGACATTTCCTCGCCGTCGCCCTCGGACCTGAGCCAACGGGTAACTTGAATGACCGGTGAAACTCGCGGGTAGTAACGATGATCGGAGTATGCTAGCCTGATAGTTTGCAAATGCTATGAAGAAAGTTGGTTTTGTCAGTCTTGGGTGCCCAAAAAATCTCGTAGATAGCGAGGTCATGATGGGGCAATTGGCCGGAGCCGGTTTTGAGATCACCAGCGATGCCGGTGAGGCTGACACGGTCGTTGTTAACACCTGCGGATTTATAGAATCAGCGAAACAGGAATCGGTCGATGCGATCCTTGAGGCAACTCGTTGGAAATCCGAGGGAAAAGCAAATCGTGTGATCGTCGCGGGATGTTTGGTTGAGAGGTATCGAGATGACCTAATCAAGGAGCTTCCCGAGGTCGATGCCTTCATTGGGACTTCTCAGGTCGGTGACATTTTGAAAGCCGCGGATGAGAAGTTTGATGCCCGCAAATTGACGGCCAGGCCGATCGGGAACAAGTCTGCAACCTACCTTTACGATGAGAAAAGCCCGCGGATCAGGGCAACCGACTCTCATACCGCATTTATCAAGATCGCTGAGGGCTGCGATCGGCCCTGCGCATTTTGCTCTATACCCGGAATGCGCGGCTCGTTTCGTTCGCGGAGGTTCGGTTCGATCATCGAAGAAGCTCGGGAACTTGCGAGGCAAGGCGTGAAGGAACTCGTATTGATCGCACAGGACTCGTCTCGTTATGGTGAAGACCTGGGCGAGGTTGATGCTTTGGCCGCTCTCATAAGGGCCCTCGGTGAAATTGACGGGATCGAGTGGATACGCCCGATGTATGCCTTTCCGACTCATATCTCGGACGCCTTTTTATCAGCTATCGCCGAAACGCCAAAAGCGGTCAAATACCTCGATATGCCGCTGCAGCATGCCTCGCGAAATGTCCTAAAGTCGATGAAGCGAGGCGGCACACGCGAGTCGCTTGAACGCTTGATCGAACGGGTGCGTGAGAAAGTGCCGGGCATCGCGATACGAACGACTTTCATCACAGGTTTTCCGGGCGAAACAGACGACGATTTTGAAGAGTTGAAAAAGTTCGTTCAGAATTGCCGCTTCGATAACGTCGGAGTGTTTACCTACTCGGACGAAGAAGGCACGGCGGCATATGACCTGCCGAACAAGGTTGACCCGAAAGTCGCTAAACAGCGACGAAACCGTTTGATGAAGGAGCAGGCCAAGATCAGCAGGCAACTGAACAAAGCCAAGATCGGAAAGACGTTCAAGGTTCTCTTCGAAGGGCTTTCACAGGAGTCGGATCTGCTTTTTCAGGGCCGTTTGGAAGGGCAAGCTCAAGAGATCGACGGGTATATCCTGATCAATGATATGCCTGAGCATCTCGAGCCGACGATCGGGTCGCTCTACGACGTTATGATCACCGAGGCCCACGATTATGACCTTGTCGGGAAGATCGTCGAAACCGAAGGGCAATCAGCTGCGTAGTACGTGTTTTCACGCGGCGATTCTGGTTTGCGTTGTTGTGCGGAGTTATCATACAATTCCGCGGTTCGATCATTGTAATAATTAGAGGAAAGATGTCTATGAAAGTCCGTTTATCGATCTTACTTTCGTTTTTTGTATTCGCGGCGATTCCGGCCCTTGCCCAGAAGAACCTCGACAAACCGGTTTCGAAATTTGGGGAGGAAGAGGCGCGTGGGATCGTGCAGGATTCGCCCTGGGCGAAGTCTTATCAGTCAACATCTGGTTCAGCGGGATCGGATGCAATTACTGTCGCTCGGGAGCAGGGCCAGTCGGCGACGCGTGGCGGCTCGGATCCGAGAAGTGTGGCCCGAGATTTTGGGCCTGCCCCGGTCACCATGCGGCTCCACTCATCCGAAATACTCCGCAAGGCCACGCTTAGACTGCAGCAAATTGCGGTTGGCTACGACAAGATGAGTGACGACGACAAGGCGAAATACGATGCCACCCGAAAGACCTTCATGGACTGCGCCATCTGCAAGGACTATTACGTCATCACATTGACCAAAGCACCGTTCACAAAAGGCGGCGGGGTTGATGAGGGTATATTCCAAGGAATGACGATGGACGACATGCGTGGGAATATCAAACTAGTGAACGACGCAGGTGAGGAGCGGGAACTGGCACAGTTCACTCCTCCAAAAGGAGCCGGTGATTCTGCGGTATTCTTCTTTAAGCGTACTGACGCAAACGGCAAGCTGCTAATCACTCCGGAGACCAAAGATTTCAAGTTTGTATTCAATAACACATTCCTCGATGCGAGGAACCGTTTTTCGAGCTTTCTGCCTAGGAATTTCGAATTCAAGGTTTCGAAACTGATCGTCGGCGATAAGCTGATGTTCTGAGATAGCAACTTTTTTGCGTTTTAAGGGCCGGACAGATCGTCCGGCCTTTTTATCTTGTCAGCCGATAGATCAACAATGCCGCACGTTTAGTCAGCATCGGCAGTGTGCTGAGATCGGCGGACTCGCCCTTTGCATGAGAGGCACGTGTGCCGCCGATCCCGATCCCGTCAAGGCTCGGTACGATGTCCGCAACGAATGCGATGTCGCCTGCACCGCGTTCACCGGGATCGAGGGCTTCGACAGTGCCGAAACCGAGATCCTTGCTGGCTCGGTCAAGCTCGGAAAGCAGTTTGTAGTTGCCCTCGTTCGGTGACATCGCCGGTAATCCGTCCTCAAATGTTATCTTTGCTGTTGTCCCGGCGAGGCTCTTGCTGACGATCTCGGTCATGCGGGCACGAGCCGAAAGTTTTTGCTCTTCGCTTATGAACCGGAGATCACCGTTAACAACGGCCTTGGCCGCAACGACGTTTGTCTTTCCCGAAGCTCGGCCGTCCGCGTCCTTGGTCACAACCGTCGTTCCGCCAACGATAAGCGACGGATTGAACGTGAGATATTTTTCCTTGCTGAGCGCAAGACGAAATTCATTCAATATTCGGGCGGCTTCGAAGACGGCACCATCGCCCATTCCTTCACGGAATATCTGGCCGGAATGACCGGTTTTCGCCGTGACCTCGAGTTTCCACGAGCTGAATCCGCGGCGCCCGACGGTCGCCGTGTTCAGCACGGTCCCTTCAAAGCTAAGTGCGGCATCGCTGCGTTTCGCAGCGGCGACCATGTCGCGGCGGCTGATCTCGATAGGGTCAGCGGTATCCTCTTCATCCCCGGTAAACATTACGATGATCCGGGAATCTTTCAATGCCCCGACGGAATGGAGGGCTTTGAGGGCTTGTATGATGATCAGGTTGCCGCCCTTCATGTCTCCGACACCTGTACCAAAGGCTCGGGTGCCGTCAAGTTTGTAAGGTTCACCCCGGAGGACAGTGTCCAAATGACCAAGCAGCAATATCCGTTTGCCGCGTGTTCCGGTCGACTCGGCGACAAGGTGGCCGGCTCGCTTGAGTTCCGGCGGGAGGTCGATCCAGGCCGTCTTCATCCCGAGTGATTCAAGTTCCTTTCGGTAAAGGTCGCCGACGCGCCTGACACCGGCCAGATCTTCGGTCGGGCTTTCGATGTTTACTGACGCTTCAAGCAGCGAGATCGCGGACGCGCTATTCCGGTCGATATAGTCAACTATCTTTTTCTCGTCGGCGTTCAGTGTTTGGCCAATGACGGCAACGGCGCATGCGGCAGTCAAAATCGCCGTGAACAAGCCCGTATAGAATCTACTATCTTTGAATTTGGACATCTTGGTACTCATTTGATCAGTCTATCAACGATCGATAGACGATCGCTCTCAGTTTGGCGAAATCATCAATGTTGCCGGCCGGGATAAGCTGCGTGAAATAAACGACGACCAGCTTTTCCTTCGGGTCTACCCAATAGGTCGAGTGGTACGCGCCGCCCCAACCGAACTCGCCGACCGACGAAGGTGATCCATATGCACCAACATCCTTGACGACAGAAAAGCCCAATCCGAATCCCATGCCGTCGCGATCATAGGGGATCTTGCGAAGATGATCCGACGTCATCAGTTCAACCGATTTTCGGCTGAGGATCCTGACACCGTCGAGTTCACCGTTGTTCAGGAGCATTTGCAAAAACCGGGCATAGTCATTTGCGGTCGATAAGAGCCCGGCACCGCCGGAAAAACTCTTTTTGGGGCCGACGAGGTATGAGCCCTGACCGACACCTAAACCCGGCGAAGGTGCACGTTCTATCGCTGGCCCTTTGGCCGAATAGACGGTGGCGAGCCGATCTGCCTGATCGGCTTTTAGATAAAACGAGGTGTCGTTCATTTTAAGCGGTCTCGTTATTCGCTCAAGTATGAACCTATCGAGCGGCATTCCGCTGACCTTTTCGATCACAGCCCCGAGGATGTCGGTCGAATATCCGTAAATGAAACGTTCGCCGGGTTGAGCGTCCATCGGCAGGGCAGCCATCCGCTTAACGGTTTCAGCGACCGGTTCGTCGCGGTCCGCAAAGTACCATCCGGTGATCTTGGCTGCCTCCCATTTGTCCTTGGCAGGGCCGGTCCCGTAACTGATCCCCGATGTATGTGTCAGAAGGTCACGGATCGTTATCGCACGTTTTGCTTTGACGATCTCATATCCGCCGCCGTCCTTCGGAACGGCAACTGTCGTGTTGGCAAATTCGGGTAAATATTTACTCAGCGGGTCAGAGAGCAGGAGTTTACCCTCTTCCTGCATCATCATAATGCCGACGCTGGTCAGGGCCTTGCTCTGCGACGCGATCCGAAATATCGTGTCGTTACGCATCGGGGACCTCGACTCGACGTCTCGTGCGCCAAAGGCGTTAACGTACGCGACCTTTCCCCTACGAAGCACCATCGCGACCCCGCCGGCGAGACGCCCGTCGTTTACATAGCCATTCAGGACGCTCGACAGGTTATCGAGGGCCTCGGGTGACATCCCGAGTTCCTGCGGTTTGGCTTTCGGTAGTTGCTGACCGGAAGTGAGGAGCGTGAGTATAAAAATACACGCGATGACGAACGGTGCGGTTATGCGGAGGCGGTTCTTCATAAGTTACTCAGTTAAAGGGCTTGATTATATATCCATTTCGCTGAGGGCTTCAATTTCACTGCCTAAAATCGCCAATCCTACAAAAATGTCGTAAAACCAAAAAAAATCTTGCCGCCGGTTCGGATGCCTTTCAAGTGTGTTTTGGTTGGTCTAGAATCTCATTTTTAGAGGACGGCGGGTCCGCTAAATTCGTCATAACAACTATAGTTTTTTACACATCGACCAATCAGGAGAATTATGAACGCTAAAAATGTTTTGAGTTATGCCGCCGATCAGGAGGCTCGATTCGTCTCGGTCCGATTCACGGATCTGATCGGATCGTGGCACCATCTGACATTTCCGATCGAAATGCTCTCGGAGGACAGTTTTGAGGATGGTTTCGGTTTTGATGCATCGAGTTTGCGTGGATGGGCCGCGATCCATGAGTCTGACATGCTGCTTGTCCCCGATCCGTCACGCTTCTGGATCGACCCGTTTACCGAGGACACGACGCTCTGCCTGATCGCTAACGCAGTGGATCCGATCACGAAGGAAGGCTATTGGCTGGATCCGCGTTCGATAGCGCAGCGGGCCGAGAGCTACCTGAAGTTTACCGGCATTGCCGACACTATCTTCGTCGGCCCCGAGGCCGAGTTCTTTGTATTTGATGAGGCCCGATATCACAATGACCAGAATTCGGCCGGGTATATGGTCGATTCGGATGAGGGCCATTGGAACTCGGGCAGAAAGTCGGGAGAATTGGGCCGCAACAACGGCTACCACATTCGGCCGAAAGAGGGCTACGTCCCGGTCGCGCCGCTCGACACCCTGATCGACATCCGAAATACGATCTCGTCGATCCTCGGCGAGGTCGGGATCAACGTCGAATGCCACCATCACGAGGTCGCGACTGCCGGTCAGTGTGAGATCGACTTCAAATTCTCAAACCTGCTGCACACCGCCGACAACCTGATGTTGTTCAAGTATGTCGTCAAAAACACAGCGCATGCCGCGGGTAAGACGGCGACGTTTATGCCCAAGCCGATCTTCGGCGATAACGGCTCGGGGATGCACTGCCACCAGTCGCTGTGGAAGGACGGCGTGCCGCTCTTTGCGGGCGATCAGTACGCCGGACTTTCGGAAATGGCAAAATTCTACATCGGCGGCCTGCTGAAGCATGCTCCGGCCCTGGTCGGGTTTGCCGCTCCGACGACAAACAGCTACAAACGCCTGGTTCCGGGATTTGAAGCACCGGTCAATCTGGCATACTCGGCCCGAAACCGTTCGGCGGCGGTCCGTATCCCGATGTTCTCTTCATCACCGAAGGCAAAACGTCTCGAATTTCGTCCGCCCGATCCGTCGTGCAACCCATACATCACGTTTGCGGCCCTTTTGATGGCCGGCCTCGACGGCATTCAGAACCGAATTGATCCCGGCGAACCGCTCGATAAGGACATCTATGACCTTCCGCCCGAGGAACTTAAGAACGTACCGTCGCTCCCGGGCAGCCTTGACGAGGCGCTCGACGCACTCGAGAAAGATCACGAATTCCTGCTCAAGGGTGATGTTTTCTCGGCATCGTTGATCGAACGGTGGATCCGTTACAAACGCGAGAATGAGATCACCCCGCTTAGGCTGCGGCCGCATCCGCTCGAATTTTCGATGTACTACGATATTTAATATCAAATGTCGGAACCGACGAAGGCTGTCCGGGACGCGAGCCCCGGACGGCCTTTTTCAATATTGTGACGTGCAGTCGATATGGCCTTGTAATTGCAGGTTTGATTACCGATCTGTCATTTTCCGGTACTCGAATACGGCATTCCGATCCTTGAATGCGGCATTCCAACCCTGGAATACGGCATTCCAACCCTCGAATACGGTATTCCAACCCT
>CALDGX010000036.1 GCA_937941715.1 uncultured Chloracidobacterium sp.
AACATCGCAATCCGAGAGGGCTTTCATAAGTAATTTTAAATCACAGCCTAACATTTCCTGGAAGACTATAACAAGCGTGTGTGGTTTTTCATCTACAACTCAAAACAGCTTCATAATTTGGAGAGCTTTTCCTCGGACGCCGGAATCAACGTGATGATTATCAACGTTCAGGCATTTAATGCCCGTGGACAAGATGCCCGTCGAATTTATGAGGAGCTTGATGATTTTCAGTCGCGTAAGCCGATTGATGTGATCAAGAGCAACCGGCCGATTTTGATACTCGATGAACCGCAAAAGATGGGCGGCGATGCAACTATGGGATCACTAAGCGAATTTAATCCGCTAATGATCCTTCGCTATTCGGCAACCCACAAAAAGGAATACAACAAGATTCATCGCCTAGACGCGCTTGATGCCTACAATCAAAAACTTGTCAAAAAGATCGCGGTTCGCGGTATCTCAGTTAGAGGCCTGACAGGAACGAACGCCTATCTTTACCTCGAAGGCATACAAATATCTGCTGATAAGCCGCCCGTTGCATCGGTTGAATTTGAGATAAAGCAAGGAAACGGCATTAAGAGAATCACTCGTAAACTGAATAAGCGCGATAACCTCTTTGATCTATCGCAAGGGCTAGATCAATACAAGGGCTTTGTCGTTTCCGAGATCGACGCACGGACAAATACGATTAGCTTTACCAATGGTGAGGAAATAAGTGCTGGCGAGGTCGTAAACGACCAGAATGAGGAAGTATTGCGCCGAATCCAGATTCGCGAAGCGATTAAATCTCATTTCGAAAAAGAGCGAATGCTTTTCCATCAGGGTATTAAGGTGCTTTCGCTTTTCTTTATCGATACGGTGGCGAAATATCGGCGATATGACGAAACTGGAGAAAGCACCGGCGAGTACGCACAAATCTTCGAGGAAGAATACAAGAATCTGTTGAGCGAGAATCGGCTACTAATCGATGATCCATATACAAAGTATCTAGATGGTATTCAACCCGAAAGAACGCATAACGGCTATTTTTCAATCGACAAGAAAAGTAAACGACTTGTCGATCCCACGGTTGCGGCCCGTGGCGAAACCGCGGGGCAAACCGACGATGTTGACGCTTACGATCTGATACTTAAAGACAAGGAAAGGCTCCTTTCCTTTGACGAACCAGTGCGATTTATCTTTTCGCACTCAGCTCTTCGCGAAGGCTGGGACAACCCGAATGTCTTTGTCATCTGTACTCTGAAGCACAGCGACAATACGATCTCTCGACGCCAGGAAGTGGGTCGCGGTATGCGAATATCGGTCAATCAAGCCGGTGACCGCATGGATAATCCCGCAACCGTGCATGACATCAATCTCCTGACTGTTGTGACGAGCGAGAGCTACACCGATTTTGTTACTGCACTGCAACGCGACATTAGTGAATCTCTGTCGAGTCGGCCCCGAATCGCCAACCGAGAATATTTTAAAAACAAGGTTCTAACCACGCCTGACGGAGACATTACCGTTACCCCTGAAATGGCCGGGCACATGGAGTTTTATCTAATTCAAAACGGCTACGTGGATGTCGATCAAAACATTACCGAGAAGTACCACAATGATAAAAAGGACGAAACGCTGGCTCCTTTGCCAGCGGTGTTGACCGCCCATGGAGACCAAGTTTTCGCACTTATCGACACCGTGTTTAGCGATGCCCAAATGCCCGGAATCGACGACGGTCGCAAAACACAGGTGAATCCGCTAAACGCCAACTTTGACAAGAAGGAATTCAAAGAGCTTTGGAGCCGGATTAACCAGAAGGCCGCTTACACTGTGCATTTTGAATCTTCGGAGTTGGTGGGTAAATGTATCGCCACCCTCAACTCAGAGCTGCGGGTTACGCCGCTTCAATATACAGTTCAACGCGGTCAACAAACTGAGACGGCGTCCTACGATGAACTCCAACAGGGCGAAGCTTTTACCCTCGACGAAACCGCCACCGAAAGCGTAGCGGCATCGATCCAGTCGTCCGTAAAATATGATCTGATCGGCAAGGTCGCTGAAGGAACACAACTCACGCGCAAAACCGTTGCAGACATTCTTGGGGGCGTAAATAACGCAGTTTTCCAGCAATACAAAACGAATCCCGAAGATTTTATTTCTAAAGCCTCAACCTTCATAAACGAGCAAAAGGCGACCGTGATCGTCGAACATCTTGCTTATGATCCGGTTGCCGAAAAGTACGACACCGATATCTTCACTCAAGACAAGGCAAAGCAGAATTTTAGCCAAGCCGGAGACAAGCTAAAGCGGCATGTCTATGATTACGTCTTCACTGACTCAAAAATTGAGAGGGCATTTGTGACGGATCTGGACACAAGTGAAGAAGTCGTCGTTTATGCCAAACTGCCAAAAGGATTCTCGATCCCGACACCCGTTGGCGATTACAACCCCGACTGGGCCATTTCTTTCAAAGAGGGACTTGTAAAACATGTTTACTTCGTCGCCGAAACGAAAGGATCACTTTCGTCAATGGATTTGCGAAAAATCGAACAATCCAAGATCGAATGCGCCCGGAAGTTCTTCGCGAAAATTACTTCGGCTCAAGTGAAATACGATGTTGTTGATAGCTACGGTAAACTAATGGAATTGGTGAAATAGCGTCCGGCGATGAGGATGTAGCTTCGTGAAAACATAAAAAAAAGATATGGACGTAGTAAAAGAAATACGGGAACTCAAAACGCAGCTGGCCTACGCGAAGAACATTGGGTTTTTCTTTGGAGCGGGAACCTCATGTGCTCTAAATATTCCCAATATAGAGATGCTCACGAATGAGGTTGAAAAACAACTGAAAGACGAAGGGCTAAAGAACTTCAAAATCATTAAAGATGATCTGGTTACGACAATTACCGACCACAAAGTCAACATTGAAGATATTCTCAATCAAATCAGACGCGTTAGGGAGATCACAAGCGACCAAAAAACCAAACATTTCCTTGCGGTGTGCGGCGAATCGGCAAAGGAGTTGGATAAAGAGGTATGTAACTTAATCTACTCTATTATTAATTCGAGCGAAGAGAAAGCTGATATTAAGACCACAAAGAAGTTCTTTTCATGGCTTAACAACATGAATCGCGAATATTCCAAGGAGGTCTTCACCACAAACTATGACCTAATTATTGAAAAGTCTTTAGAAGCCTGCCATATTCCATATTTCGACGGATTCGTTGGAGCTTTCGAACCGTTCTTTTTACAAGAAAGTGTCGATAAATTCGTAAGCCGAAACGACCTGACGACTAATTGGATAAGACTCTGGAAGATTCACGGTTCCCTAAGTTGGTTCTGGAAAGTCGATTCGGCTGACAACTCCCACCGAATTATCAGGGTCGGAAAATTCGACAAGTCCTGCATTCCAGATAACGAATTGGTCATATATCCATCTAAAGATAAGTATGATTCCTCAAGGAAGCAGCCATTCATTGCCTATTTTGATCGCCTCAAGAACTATCTTCTGGACGGTGAACTACTATTTATCTTTTCGGGATATTCATTTTCGGACCAACATATTAATGAAATAATTTTCAATTGTCTTCGGCAAAACAATCGGCTGTACTGTATCGCCTTTTGTTATCAAGATGCTGAAGTGGAACGTCTAGATAAGTTGCTGGGCTCGTCGCATATGAACATGAGTGTGTTCGGACCAAAGAAGGCAATTGTAAACGGAACGTTGGAGGATTGGAAATTTGATAAGGCGACTGTGAGTCCTACTGAAAAGCATGATTGGTATTGGGATGAAGCGAAGGCGACTCTGAAACTTGGCGATTTTAATTTGCTTGTAGATTTTCTCGTCGCAAATTCAGGAAAAGTGGAGCCGACAAGTTAATTAATAAAATGAAGAGGGACGTTACCTATTTAGGCACAGTCATTAGAGTTGATTCCGGATCCGTGGAAGTCGAAGTTTCTGACGAGATTCCCTCGGCGGCTCCGATTATTAACGGGCGGCTGTACAAAATTGGCCAAATTGGAACATTTGTAAAACTTCCAATTGGCAACGTAACCCTCTTCGGTATCGTTTCTTCCGTAAGTAATGCTCCGAGTAAGGTACACGACGACCAAAAAAAGTATGATTTTGGATCACGGTTCCTAACGATTCAGCTTGTTGGGGAGAAAATTGGTGATGATCCATTTGAAAAAGGCATCGGCACGTACCCTACAATCAATGACGAAGTCCATATCGTCGTCGAGACCGATCTTCAACAGATCTACGGAAGAAGGGACGCGGGTTCAATTGAAATCGGGAAGCATTCATCTTCAGAAAACCTTAGTGTTTATGTTGATCTCCATAAACTTGTTCTACGACATTCAGCAATTCTAGGCTCCACCGGAAGTGGAAAGTCTAATACCACCGTTAGTGTTTTGAAAGCAATTCTGAATGACTACCAGGGATCACGGGTGATTTTAGTCGATCCTCATGGGGAATATAGTTCTGCTTTCAAGGACGCCCGTGTATTTAGAATAAACGATAAGCTCCATCCTCTCTATATTCCATTTTGGTTGATGAATTTTGAAGAACTTGCGTTCTTTCTCGTAGGAGCAACGTCAAATGACGAACAGAAACCGGAGCATCGAAAGCTCAGGGAAATGGTGGTGGAGCGAAAAACAAAGAACTTTGACAAGTTGAAAGCTGGAAACGTTGATAAGAATTTCATAACTGCGGATTCCCCAATCCCGTTTAGTGTCAGGGAATTATGGGGCTATATGTATTGGTGGCTCAACGCGTCGTTCGGCGAGGCTGCCGCTGAAAATCAAACCGAGGCGACAGCTCGAGAATTAACGCCGGGCAATTATGAGAACTTGGAGCCGCCAACTTTTGAACAATATGCGGTCGGAAATGTGGCACCGTATAAATCAAAAAAGCTTCAGGAACTTTATTCCTATGAGAAGAAATTGGTCACCAGACTTCGTGACTCTCGGTACGATTTTCTTTTTCATCCAGGCGATTACAAAGATGAAACTTCCACCTGTGACTTGCACAATCTACTAAATGCATGGATCGGCGGCGATCAAAAATTGACGATTCTAGATTTGCATGGCGTGCCCCCCGAAGTGCTAGATATTACAGTTGGATTAATTACTCGATTTATTTACGACAGTATGTTTTGGGGTAGGGATGAAACCTACACCGGAAAGAACCGGCCGGTATTGCTCGCTTATGAAGAGGCTCATTCCTATCTCAATAAAGCGGAGATAAATAGTTACGCGAAAGACGCGGTCGAAAAAGTCTTCAAAGAAGGTAGAAAATTCGGAGTTGGTGCCATGATAATCTCGCAAAGACCATCAGAGATTTCCGAAACGATCTTAGCTCAGGTCGGGACATACATTGCTTTGCGCCTAACAAATTCTGGCGACCAATCAATTGTAAAAGCTTCGGCTCCTGACAACTTAATAAGCCTAATTGATTTACTGCCGTCGTTGCGTACTGGTGAAGCAATAATCGTGGGAGAAGCAATAAAAATACCTTCTCGTGTGCGAGTAAATTTGAACATTCCCCGACCGACGAGCGACGATCCCAAACTTGTTGAGGGTTGGAGCAAGGAGCACCCAGCAAATGTGGACAACTATAAGGAAGTGGTAACCGCTATTCGAGAACATAAAGTTAGAGGGAAATAAAAAATGGAAAGACAACCAGTCAATTCGAGTGCGATCGCAAGTATTGGTTACGATTCGTCAAACGGGACGTTAGAGATTGAGTTCGCCAACGGTGGACCGGTTTGGCAGTACTATGATTTTCCTGAATACAAGTGGAATGAGTTTCAGTACTGTGATTCTCACGGGAAGTACTTTCATGCCAACATCAAAGATCAATACCGGGATGGGCGAATCGGCTAGAGGGTGAAACCTCTTAACGAATTAGAGCAATATTAGATATCTAACCATTAAGTTATCGACCGTACGATTCACGTTGTCGACACAAATCCGGGGTCAAATACTGATCGGATATAATGCCAGACGCAGTTTCGAGATTCCTATTCAATCAAGATGCTTTTACTGATTGACTTACTGCATCTACCTGCTCTTCATCAAGTCGCTTGACTGCCTCAAGCATAAGTTCCGCGTCGGTTTCCGCGTATATATTTGTAATGCTCATGTCCGAATGCGCAAAGAGGTTTTGTACTATCAGCGGATTTGTATTTCTCCGAATCAATTCGCTAGCAAAGTAGGTTCTCAGGTCGTGGAAATGATAGTTTTCTTCGCGCGTGCCATCCGGCTTATTGATTTTGGCTCTCACAAGAACGGGATGCCAGCGCTTGCGGAAATCGACGATTGGAAAGGGCAACTGCTTATCGGCAATCAAATCCCGCAGTATAGATGTCGCGGTTGCGTTGATCGGAACGGATCTAGGAGGCCGGCCTTTCGAACCAATAACCCACACCCTCTGATTCTCGAAATCAACCACATCCTCGTTCAAAGCCAGTAGTTGACCTCGGCGCAACGGCATGTTAACGGCCAATTGGACAAGCCTGTAAAGTAGCTGAT
>CALDGX010000037.1 GCA_937941715.1 uncultured Chloracidobacterium sp.
ATGGAGAATGATCTCGATATGAAAACGGCCTGTGAATGTCCGCGAAAAATACCAACTGGGGATCGACGAGGAACCGTAACATCGAAGGCCTGGCCACGATTTCTACCCGCTTGACATCAAACGGTAACTTCATAGATGGCCCCGATCGTTGTTTTTTCTATGCTCAAAATATTACCAATCGTTGACTCTGATGAAATGGCGGATC
The DNA here is from genome assembly GCA_937941715.1 of uncultured Chloracidobacterium sp. GTDB lineage: Bacteria > Acidobacteriota > Blastocatellia > Pyrinomonadales > Pyrinomonadaceae > OLB17. The sequence goes on from CALDGX010000037.1 coordinate 206, forward strand.
GTCGACGATGCGAACTGGATATCCCACGCTCAACGGCCGCGGCACTTGGGAGATCAGCGGTTGAAGCTGGCGTACGAGGATATTACGTGGTCAGAGACAATACGAACATCGATTGGAGTTGTGAAGTCCGAGCAGCCTGCAAGGCGAAGGTCAGCATCCCCCCAGATGCCCCGCTTCCGATACCAAGGACTATTCATTTCACAGAAACACGTGTCCAGGTTGCAAACGAGACGACCCTTGCAGCGTCGCGGCGGCTTTTTGATGACGGATTTAGGCCCCTTGCTCTAAATTTTGCAAACGGGATCAGTCCTGGTGGAGGTTTTCTTAATGGGGCACGAGCTCAAGAGGAAGTTCTTTGCCGTTCAAGCGCCTTGTTTCAAACATTGGTTGACGACGAGATGTATGAACAACATCGCCAACGCCCCCGGCCAGATTCCACTGCCTGGGCGATCTATTCGCCCGATGTTCCGATTTTTCGGAGTGATAATGGAAAGGAGTTGGACCGTCCGTGGCCATTGAGCATCCTGACCTGTGCGGCCCCTTACGCCCCGACAATTGGTCAACCGGAAGCCGGGAAACTTCTGCGAGATAGAATTCACCGCATACTTGATATTGCAAGGTGCTACGGATATTCGGCCCTTGTACTTGGGGCTTGGGGTTGCGGAGCATTCGGCAATGATCCTCGCCAAACAGCGAGAGACTTTAGGTATGCTCTTGAGAATCGTTTTAGCAGGGCGTTTTCTCGCATAGTATTTGCCATCACAGACTGGTCGCCGGAGAGAAGATTTCTTGGGCCTTTTTGTGAGGTATTTGCTCCGGATGACAAATAAATAGGTTAATGAAATTTGCAAATTTGGCACGAGTAGTCCTAAACGAAATATAAAAAAACCTGATTTTGTAAGATCAAATTCAAAATCTTGGAGTCAATTGGAACTTAACGTCATTTAGCCGTTTCCGTCTGACGATGTGGTCTAGATTCGCAAGTGATTCTCGAATTATTAGTTCAGAAGTATGACCTTAGTTCTTGCAGTAGTGACGCAGGACAACCGACGGTTAGTTGTGAATTAGTTTGCTTTATCGAGGGCTGATTTCAAAACGTGCTGGTATCCCTCATAAGGGTGGGGTAACGTATTCTAATGAGCGTCGAAGGAACGATATTTCTTGATTTAGATTGTGTAAGTCGCTATTACCATGTTGTCTCCGCCAAGTCCTCCGGATTGGTAAAGTTTGTGTTGGACCGTGACCATGAACTTGGAAATTCGCTTTACGATGCGTTGGATAAAGTATATCCAAATTATCCCTGGAGTTCGCCGGGCAACTCTATGATCCGCCGGTTGTGTGGTTGGGTTTTTAGTTTAGATAAATATCCTGAGGTGCAAGACTTTCCAGACGGTCAGGCCATTTTGGATCAGATCCAACACGCCAGGGATCTGGTCAATGAAGCTTTTGCATCTCGCGATTTTGAACGGCACTACTACGTAGACTTTCCACCAGCGGCTCGGTTATGGTCGGAGCAGGGTTACCGCGTGATCTTGTTCAGCACTGTTGATACAGAGCGATGGCAACGCATAATATTGGAACTTCCGGCCCCTGGCCTCAAGATAATTCCGGTTCTTTTGGATACCGATGATTCCTCCGCTACGCTCAGAGATCTCGCCACATATTTTCCCGAAGATCCGGATCGATGTTTTTTGATCCTCAACTGTGCAAAATATGAAATCGCTGCCGAATGGCGTCGCAAAAGGGTTAGAACGATCCTGGTAGACCGGGATTGGGTATCAACACCTTACATCGAGACCGGGTATGGGTTATATGTCTCGAAACTTACTGACATAGATCCGAATAAGGAGTCAGAGCGTGAGTACTACTAAATATGATCTAAGACGATTCGTCACTGCCCAAGAAGAGGTGTATGCAACGGTACTCTCGGAACTTCGTTCCGGCCACAAGGAAACCCATTGGATGTGGTTTATATTCCCACAAATAGATGGACTTGCGATGAGTCAAACATCGAAACATTTTGCGATCAAGAACATAGACGAAGCAAGACAGTATCTGGATCACCCCCTACTCGGACCACGCCTGATCGAATGCTCTGAGGCGGTGCTTGCTATCGAAGACGGATCCGCAGAGGATATCTTTGGATACCCTGACGACTTAAAGCTCTGGTCGTCGATGACACTTTTTAGCGCGATAACCGGACCGGGTTCAGTGTTTCGCTCGGTTTTGGACAAATACTTTCAAGGAAAGACCGATGAAAGGAGTCTTCGTATCTTGAATGGACAGGCTAACGGATGAGTCCGCGGATCGCTCCGATCTCCCGAGGAAGGGCTATATCAGGATTGCGTTCCGATAAAAAATCCCGAGGATCGGAGTACTGCCGAGAACGGAGGATGTTAAGAGACGCGATTGGCATATTGCCATCATAACAAGAATCAGATCGAGCAATTTTAAGCCAGATTGTAACCCGCCCCTAAAATAGTACCAGACAAGAAAAGAGTTTTCGGTTAGTTCGGCTGCGTCGGTTGCGGTTGGGCGGCGGTGTTTTGCGGGGGCGGTTCGGCCGGCGGCTGCGGCGACAGGACCCAAAAGAATATGAGGCACGCGATAGTGCCCAGCAGGCAGCCGATCAATGCCGAAATAATCGCCGTTTTCAGGTTTCGTTCCTTTGCCATATCAGAATTTCAGCACCAGTTCAACGTTGCGGACCTCGGCCGGAGAACTGCGGTTGAGCGATCTCGGGCTTGCATTGATTTAATCACGGAAATCCATTGTTTTTTCACAGAATGAACCAAATACTATTCCAATGACTTGAGTTTCGGTCGGTCCTTTATAAACAATTGACTGGTGTCCTTGATTTTCGATTCCTCTAATATATACAACTCACGCATTTGGAAAAGCGCCTCGTTTTCGGGGACGACATTTATGTTATTAACCCAATAAAATCCACTGCCTGTTTGGCTCACCTTTATAAAATAAGTCTTGCCATGTTCAACCTCGAGAAGAGTTTCCGCCTCCCTTTTCTTCATAATAACTTCATATCGTCCGGGCTTCAGCTTGATTCCAATGTATCGAGATTGCGGCATCTTAAAAATAATCTGGTTGTTGATGATAATAGGAACACTCTGATTAGACGCCAAGCCTTTGATTTCTTTGACCCTATAGAAAAAAACCGTCGCATACCCATCATTGTGAGTTTGAACTTCTATGCCCTCTTGTTTTGACTTATATTTCCAAGTTCCATCGTGTTTTAGAATGACAGTTTTACCATTCGAGGTTACAGCCTCAATATCGGCTTCTTCGTAAGTTTGTGCGTCTATTCTAATAATTAGGAAACTCAGAAGTACGATCGCCGAAAGAGTAAAATTATTC
>CALDGX010000038.1 GCA_937941715.1 uncultured Chloracidobacterium sp.
CGAGTTCGGCGTTCAGCTTTTCGATGATCAACGTCATTTTCGAGAACGACGTCGATCTCTACTGGGCCCGGACGCGGGTGCTCGAACGCCTCAATCTCGTCGCCAAACAACTGCCCGAGGGAGTCGTGCCGACTCTCGGGCCCGACGCGACCGGCGTGGGCCAGGTGTTTTGGTACACGGTCGAGAGCGACACGATGAGCCTGCGCGACCTGCGAACACTGCAGGACTGGTTCGTGCGGTATCAGCTCAACTCGGTGCCGGGTGTGGCCGAGGTGGCGTCGGTCGGCGGCTATGTGCACCAGTATCAGGTCGATGTCGACCCAAACAAACTGCGCGGCTACAACATACCGATCTCGACCGTGATCGCCGCCGTACAAACCTCTAATAACAACGTCGGCGGCAACGTCGTCGAGCAGGCCGGCGAGTGGGCGGTCGTTCGTGGGATCGGCCTGATCGAATCGACCGCAGACGTTGAGAACATCGTCATCGGCTCGGCCAACGGGACGCCGATCTATGTTCGCAACGTGGCCGAGGTCAAGATCGGCGACGCTTTTCGCACCGGAGCCCTCGATAAGGACGGCAAAGAGGCGGTCGGCGGCGTGGTGATCGCCCGTTATGGCGTAAACACGCTGGACGTGATCGACGCCGTCAAGAAAAAGCTCGACGAACTAAAGGCGGGACTGCCGAAGGACGTCCGGATCGTCCCGTTTTATGACCGAACGGGGCTGATCAAGCGGGCGACCGGCACGCTCGAGACGGCTCTGATCGAGGAGCTGATACTCGTCACGCTCGCTCATATACTGTTCCTTGCGCATTTTCGCTCGATCCTGATAGTGACGATCCCGCTGCCATTGTCGGTGCTGCTCGCCTTTCTTTTCATGCACTTTATGGGCATCAGCTCAAACCTGATGTCGCTTTCGGGTATCGCGATCGCGATCGGTGTGCTCGTTGATGCCGGCATTGTCGTGACCGAAAACGCGTTCCGGTTCATGGAAAAGAACAAGGTCGACCCGAAGGACCGAAAAGCGGTCTGGGAGAACGTGCTCGAATCGACAAAGCTGGTCGGGCGGCCGGTCTTTTTTTCGATGGCGATCATCATCCTGGCGTTCATACCGATCTTTGCTCTCGTGGGGCAGGAGGGCAAGCTGTTCCATCCGCTGGCGTTCACCAAGACGTTCGCGATGGTCGGGGCGACCATCATCGGTGTGTCGCTGGTTCCGGTGCTGTGCACGTACCTTTTGGGCGGTAAGTTCCACTCGGAACAGTCCAATCCGGTGATGAGGTTCCTGCATGCGATCTACAAGCCGTCGCTGCTTTTTGCTCTCAAACACCGTCTGCTGACAGTCGCGGCGGCGTTCGTCCTTTTCGTGGGGGCAGCGGTGATGGCGACCGGCATCGGCAATGAGTTCATGCCGCCGCTTAATGAGGGCGATCTGATGTACATGCCGGTCACCGACCCGGCGATCTCGATCGACGAGGCGTTGCGGGTCATGAGCAAACAGGACCAGATAATCAAGACGATCCCCGAGGTGGAATGGGCCGTCGGCAAAGCGGGCCGAGCCGAAAGTTCGACCGACCCGGCGCCGATCAATATGAATGAGACGATCATTCATCTCAAACCGCAGTCGGAGTGGCGTCCGGGAATGACCCGCGAAAAGCTCGTGGCCGAGCTGGACCAGGCTCTGCGGATGCCCGGCGTGACGAATATCTGGACCCAGCCGATCATCAACCGCATCGAGATGCTCTCGACCGGCATAAGGTCTGAGGTCGGTATCAAGATATTCGGCAACGACCTGAACAAACTCGAGGAACTCTCGCGTAAGGTCGCCGATGTCGCCCGCACGGTACCGGGCGGAGCCGACGTCTATCCCGAGCAGATCGGCGGTGCACCGTACATCGATATCAAGATCGACCGCCGGGCCGCAGCCCGCTACGGCATCGACGTAATGACGATACAACAGGTCATCGAGGCCGGTATCGGCGAGACCAATCTGGCCGTCACGATCGAGGGCCGTAGGCGATTTCCGGTACGCGTTCGGTACGCCCCCGAGTTTAGAAAAGACGCCGACTCGATCGGCCGGATCCCGGTGACGGCTCCGAACGGCAATGCCGTACCGCTCAGCCAACTTGCGAGCATACAGACCGTGACGGGGCCCAATATGATATCGAGCGAGAACGGGCTTTTGCGCGGCACCGTACTGCTCAACGTCCGCGGCCGCGACGTCGGCAGCTTTGTCGATGAGGCCCGCAAGGCGATCGCCGAACAGGTGCAGCTGCCCGAGGGGTACTACATAACCTGGAGCGGACAGTACGAAAATCAGCAGCGTGCACGTTCGCGTCTGATGCTGGTGGTGCCGGTCGTCCTGATCGTCATCTTCGGGCTGCTCTATATGACGTACAATTCGGCGCTCGAGGCGGCCCATGTGCTGATGGCGGTGCCCTTTGCACTGACGGGCGGCGTCTATCTGCTGTGGGCGCTCGACTACAATTTTTCGGTCGCGGTCTGGGTCGGTTTCATCGCGCTGTTCGGCACGGCGGTGCAGACGGGCGTCGTGATGGTCATCTATCTGAACGAGGCCGTTGAGGCGAAAAAAAGGGAACTCGGCCGGTTGACGCGAAGCGACCTGCAGAACACGGTCATCGAGGGAGCCCTGCTGCGTCTGCGGCCGAAGGTGATGACCGTATCGACGGTCGTCGCCGGGCTGCTGCCGATCATGTGGAGTTCGAGTGCCGGTGCTGAGGTGATGAAGCCGCTGGCGACACCGGTGCTCGGCGGTATGGTGTCGAGCCTGTTGCACGTGCTCGTCGTCACGCCCGTGATCTTTTATTGGATCCATGAGCGAAAGTTAAAGAAGGAACAAGGAGAATTATGAACCGAGTCGGATTCAGAATGACCGGCGAGCGTGGCACTCCGACGCGGCATCACCGGCCGCTGAATCAGCCCGTCGTCGTGCGGCTGACGCCAAAACGTGGGGGCACGTGTGGGATGGATATTATGCACGGAAAGTTGGTGGTTCGATAGCAAATGACGCAATTCAGGCTCAAGTTCATTAGTTTGATCACTGCGGCGGCCGTTATGACGGTCGCGGCGGTGAGCGTGCGTCCGCAAGCGACGCCGACGGCGACGCAAGGCGTTCCGGCCGTCACGACCACGCGGTACCTTGATCAGGCGGCCGGCATGACGGCGGACGAGGCCGTGCTCGCCGCGCTCAAAAACAACGGCGAACTCATCGCCCTCAGACACGAACGCGACGCTGCACGGGCGATGGTCAAGCAGGCCGGACTGCGGGCGAACCCGAGCGTGGACATCAGCGGTGCCCGTCAGGCCAAGGGAATGGACAATAGCCTGATGGTGGAGGGCATGCTGCCGCTCGAACTGGGCGGCCGTCGGGCAGCACGCATCCGCGTCGCCGAACGCGAGATCGAGATCCGTGAAAAGGCGGTCGAGGAACGCGAACGGATGCTCGCGGCCGAAGTACGGATGAAGTTTGGCGAGTCGCTCGCGGCGGTGTCAAAGCTTGGTTTCGCGGACGAGATATTGACCGCCATTTTTGAGGAATACAGGCTGGTCCAGGCACGCGTGGCCGAGGGCAAGATCGCACCGCTGGAAGAGAATATGACGCTCGTCGAGGTCAACCGCCTGCGGTCGATCCGCGAAGCAGAGGCCGGCAAGGCAGAGATCGCGATGCTGGAACTGCGAAACCTGCTCGGACTCAGGCCCGAAGAACCGCTGCGGTTGCGCGGCGATCTCGAAAACCTGATCGCGGCCCTGCCGCCGATCTCGGAGATGACGGCCCGGGCACTGCAGACGCGGCCTGACCTGGCGGCGATGCTGGCTATGGAGGAGCTTTCGACGGCAAAGATCGACCAGGCAAAGGCCGATGGCCGGATCGACGCCAGCGTGAGGACGGGCTATCAGCGAACGAGGGCGGGCTTTGGGCTAAACGGCATAAACGACGCCGGCGAATTGATGCCGATCGAGAACCTGATGCACTTTTTCACGTTTGGCGTGACACTCGAACTGCCGGTCAGCAACCGCAATCAGGGAACGATCGAGGCGGCCGCCGCGGACCGCGAAGCGGCACGCTCACGACGCGAATTCGGCGAACTCGTGGTCCGGCGTGAGATCGCCGCCGGGGCGGCCCGTTTTGAGAGCTCGGCCAAGGCGATGGTCATATTCAAGTTCGGCGTCCGCGACCAGGCGAACGCGAACCTCGACGTGATCCGGCAAACGTACGAATTAGGCTCGCGGAGCCTGATCGATTATCTGATCGAACAGCGGCGGTACATCGAGATCGAGAACGAGTACATCGACCTGCAAATGGCCACGTACCTCGCACGCGTCGAGGTCATGCGGGCGGCAAACGCGGCGGAATTGGTAAAGAAATGAACGAAGATAAACTGGACGAAAACGAGATCAGCGAAACCGCGGGCGAGACCGCCAGGCGTTCGACAAAGGCGAAACCTATCGTCATCGCGGCGGCGGCCGTAGTCATTATCGGAGCGGCGGCGGCGTATATGTTTTGGCCGCGGGCCGGCGGGCAGGCCGTGCCGACGCCCAAGTCGGTGACGTTCGGCGGTGATGAGACGGGATCGGCCGTTCCGGCCGGCGATCAGACGCTGACGATCCCGGCCGAACAGGTCGAACGTTCGGGCATTCGCGTTGAGCCGGTCGGCGAGACGATGTCGGCGTCGGCCGAGAGCGTCGCTTCGACGGCGGTCATACAGGCGAACGGCTATCGTGAGACGCCGGTCATCTCGCTGCTCGGCGGCGTTGTCCGCCGCGTCAATGTCGAACTCGGGCAAAACGTGGCGAAAGGCCAGACCGTCGCCGTCATTTTCAGCGACGAACTCGCCGCCGTACAATCACGCTACATCACGCTCGGGACCGAGGTGGCGACCTCGAGGCAAGCGTACGAACGCGCCGCGAAGCTTGCCGAACTCAACCCCGTCAGCCGGGCCGAACTGGATATGGCGGCCGCCAAGCTAAAGATCGCTGAGGCCGAACTGACCGAGCATATACGCCACCACGACCGAGCGAGGAAACTGTTGGCGATAGGTGCTGAAAGCCGGGAAGAATTTGAAATGGCGGTAACAAAGATGAAGACCGCCGAGGCCGAGGTGACACAGGCCCGCGAGAACCATAAGCGGGCGATCGAGGTCGCACGGCTCAATCCGATCGGCCGCGGCGAGTTTGAGACGGCAGCCGTCAAGATGCGGGCCGCCGAAACAGAGAGGGCGGCCGCGAGGGACAAACTGATCCTGCTGGGGTTGTCGCCGGCCCGGGTCGACGCCCTTCGCTCGCCGTCGCAGATAACGTCCGAGATCGCCCTGACGGCACCGGTCTCGGGTACCGTCACCGCCCGCAGTATCAACGCCGGAATGATCGTCGAGCCGAACAAGGACCTGCTCAAGGTGACCGACCTATCGACCGTCTGGGCAGTCGCACAGGTATTTGAGAGCGACATCGCCAAACTGCGGCAGGGCGGCGGGGCAAATGTGACCTCGGACGCCTTTCCGGGACGCATCTTTCGCGGAAATGTCGCCTATATCGACCCGAATATCGAGCCGCAGACCCGAACGGCACAGGTCAGGATCGAACTCGACAATTCGGACAAGGCGTTGAAGATCGGGATGTATGTCAACGCGTCGTTTGCCGCGGCCGGTGACGGCGGGGCCGCGTCGCCCACGATACCCGCGTCGGCGGTGCAGATGATCGACAATCGGCAGATGGTCTTTGCCGCGACGGCCGAACCGAACGTCTTTGCCCTGAAATTCGTGCGGCTCGGTGCCGACAGCGGCGGCCGCTATACGGTGCTCGAGGGGCTGAGAGCCGGCGACCGCGTCGTCACGGACGGCAGTTTTCTGTTGAGGGCCGAGTGGATGAAA
>CALDGX010000039.1 GCA_937941715.1 uncultured Chloracidobacterium sp.
TTAACTATTGCCCTTATTTTACGGGCACTCTGTGGAAAATCTGTGGATAAACACAAGGCGAAGCTGTGGATAAAAATGTGGAAAATCCAGTAAGTGTTTTGTGACCACAATTTACGAAATTGGCTGCTTTTCGACTCGTTTTGCCAACCGACATTTCCGCCGCCGAAAATAAATTGAAAAAGAATATATTTTCATCAATAAATGCGGCATTGATCCGCTCCAAACGGCAATTTTGCCGAAATAAGTAGTGTATTTTTGAACCGATTTCCGTGTACAATTGCGGAAATCACAAATTTTTAGTTTGGTCGTGACCATTTAGGAGGGTTGAATGATGGGGAAAGATCTGATTTTCGGACTTTTGGTGGCTTCGATCGTTTTGGCCGGCATTGTGTCGCGGGCAGACGCAGATATTGCGGATACTCATATCCAACCGTCCGCTACGCCCAAAAGGCGGAATGTTGAGAGTCCCTCCGCCACCCCGCTCCCGACAAAGGCAAAACAAAATGTCGGCGGGACCGGTGACGGAAAGAGCATTTCACCCGTCGGGGACGCTCCGTCGGAGTCGACACAACAGATCACCCCGAGTAGGGCACCGGGTCGGACGAAGGCTCCAGCAACCGGTGATCAGCCGGAATTGCAGATCATTTCGCCGAATCGCCGAAAAGGCGGCAACACAAATGGTTCCGCGGCACGTTCGGCAAATTCAAGAGTTAGAAACACAAAGAATCAGGACATCGAGGTCGAAAATGACGAAACACACATTGTTGGCCATGACCGGAAGAAAACCGGAACGCCGAGCAGGTCTGCCGATCGCACTTCGACACCGCGGAATACAAGGACCGAGACGGTTGATAATAACGAAACGATCTCAATATCAAGCGGCAATAGCGGTACGATCAGATCGGGCTCGACGCCTCGTGTCCGAAGGCCGACGATGAGAAAGGGTTCCCATAAAAAATCGGTCAGACGAAAAACTGTTCAGAAAGCTCCGGGCAAGAGCGGCGGCAAATAGCTTCGTTCGAAATTGGTGCCCGGTTGAAACGGAATCGAACTATTACAACTAACACCGATATTCCGTGAACCCGCGGCCTACAAAAATCGAACGGCTTTTCGTCAAATGGGCAGGATGATCGCGAACAGGCAACGAAATCGGTGAGGGCAATGACTTCTTTTTTACGTTTTTTGGTGACAATATCGTTCATCGGGTGGGTGCCGATGACCATGGCAGCGCCCGGTGATATTGATACGACTTTCGGTGTGAACGGCGGTTATTATGTAACGGATCTGGCCGGGGCTCAGTTAGATGAAAGGCCCAATGACGTTGCCATTCAGTCCGACGGCAAGATAGTCGTGGTCGGATACCGGGACGGAACCGCCGCATTTACCTCGGACCATTTGGTGACGAGATTCAATGCCGACGGCTCGCTGGACACAACATTTAGCGGAGACGGCTACTTCACCGTCGGCGATGTGGGCCAATACGGTTCGTCGCAGGCGGTGGCCATCCAGTCGGACGGAAAGATCGTGGTCGCCGGCGGAGCTGGTGTTTCAAGTTCGACCGCGTTCATTTTCAGGCTTGAGCCTGATGGCGATCTCGACCCGACGTTCAGCGGTGACGGCATTCAAACAATAATTTCAACCGGAACGGTGCAGTCCATGGCCCTTGCTTCCGATGGCAAGATCGTTGTGTCGACATATTACGGCGGCGGGGCCTTTCCATCGGGATATTTGACCTACGTCATAAGATTGAACACCGACGGATCGCTCGATACCTCGTTTGACGGTGACGGCAAACGATTGATAAACGATGTGACAAGCCAGACGGTCCATTATCCCTACGGTACCGCGATACAGACCGACGGCAAAATAGTCGTTGCCGGGCGTACGAGCACTAACATTACCTTATTCGATATCGTAATGGTCCGCCTGAACACGAACGGCAGCTTTGATACTTCGTTTGACGGCGACGGCGTCGTTCGCACACAACTAGCGAATCAGGAAAGCCAGGCGAGATCCGTCCTGGTCCAATCAGACGGAAAAATAGTGGTCGGAGGGGGCATCTCGCAGCTATTTACCACAAACATGGACCCGGGCATTCTTCGTTACAATTCGGACGGCAGTCTCGATACGACGTATGATGGGGACGGTTACCGGATCTTCGAGGTCATTGCCAATAACGAGGACTATTATTTCAATGAGATCAAGCGTCAGTCCGATGGCAAATATCTCGGCATCGCCGCCGGGGTGGCCAGTTATCCGACCTTTAATCGAAACGATTTCTACATTGTAAGAATGAACTCAGACGGCTCGCCAGACGATAGTTTTGATGCAAATTCTGTCGTCAGGTCGCAGTGGTGCGAAGGGGCAAAGGGCCTTGAACTGCAGTCGAACGGCGCCATAGTCGCGATCGGCTCGCTCGACCGGGTCGATCTGGTCGATTACGAGCACGGGTTATGTGTGCAGCGATTCAACGCGAACGGCTCGGTTGACACTTCGTTTGCCGCGACACCGTCCAACGGATCGGCGGCACTGGGTTCTTTTGGACTCAAGACTATTCACGCGATCGCCTACCTGCCGAGCGGAAAGATATTGGCTGCGGGCGTTGGCAATTTCACGTCGAGTTTTGATGCGGCGGCGGTGGCCCGCCTTAACGCCGATGGTACGCTGGATACGACCTTTATGGATGAGGGCGTTTACGTTCGCAGCAACTCTACCACAAACACGGCCTTTTACGACTTAAAGGTACTCAACGACGGCACCTTCTATATTGCCGGCGACGCCGGTACAAGCGGGGCGATGATCGTCAAATTTACCGGCGACGGCATCCCTGATCCGACATTTAGCGGCGATGGGGTTACGACCACCGCAAACGCTTCACGATTTTTTGGGGTCGTCGTTCAGGCTGATGGAAAGCCGGTCGGATGCGGTTCGTCGGGCAGCACGACCAGATCGGGACGAGTTGTCAGGTTTTCCGCGACCGGTTCATTTGAAACCGTAACGACAAACAATATGGGGTCGCCCGGTCTCAATAACGAAATACTCGAATGCACGCTCCAATCCGACGGGAAACTCGTCGTCGCGGGATACGGTCATGAGAGCGTTTCTGACACCGATCGAGTCGCGGTCAGCCGGCACCTGTCAACGACGGCCATTGACACCGGCTTTGGCACGTCCGGTGTTACGACCGTTGATCTGTCGCCGATCATAAATGACCGAGGTTCGGATGTGGCGATCCAGGGTGACGGTAAGATCCTTATCGCATCGGCCGGCACAAACGGAGCAGACACCGATATGGCGGCGATACGGCTCGACACTAACGGGGCACTCGATACCAGTCTGGCGGCCAACTTTGGAAGCGGCGGGATCTCTCTGATCGATCTTTTTCTCGGATCTCCTGATGACAGCGCGAGCGCCGTGCTGGCACAGCCTGACGGCCAGATACTCCTCAGCGGAACAAGCGTCGCATCGTCAAACGGGAGATTTGCCCTCGCCAAACTCAACTCGGGCGGTTCACCAGCGATCGGATTCGGCATCCTTGGACGGGTGTTGACAGTCTTCCCAACCGGCAGTGCCAATATGAACGCGATGGCATTTTACGCTAACAGTAAGTTGATCCTCGGCGGACAGGTTTACGGACCGTCCGGACCGATGTTCGCGTTGGCCAGATTTCAGAATGAGTTCATCCCGACGGCTGCCGGTGCGACGGTCGCCGGCCAGGTGCTCGCCGCGGATCGAAGAGGCATTGCAAATGCGGTCGTCACTATTGAGGGCGCGAACGGGGCAAGGCAATCGGTCAGAACTTCAAGTTTCGGGTATTTCTCGATCGAGGGATTGACCGTCGGCGAGTCGTATGTGTTTAGCGTGAGGTCGAAAAGGCACAGCTTTGCCCCAAGGATCGTCTCGGTGACCGAGGACATTGCCGGGCTCGAGTTCGTCGCGGCCGGCAGTTCATCTTCCGAATTGTGAGGACGGTCGAGATCGGTATTATTTTTCAACTTCCTTGAGTTCGCTGACCATTACGCCGTGGGCCTCGAATTCGGCCGCGATCTGGCGAAAGTTCCTGTCACCCAACTTCAGTACGGCGTAATTACCTTCGGTTCGGACAGTCATCCAGTGCTTCTTCTTCTTGATGAATAAGAACGGAACGGCTATGAACGGAACTATCAGGCTCGTGAGAACCACGGTCGTTATTCCGCCTCCGACCGAGAACAGCGGCTTTTTCGAGTATGACTGTTCCGCAGACCTGATGTCGCTGTAGGCGAACTCCCGCGTTTCGCCGCTCAGGCTTGTTTTGTCGGGAACGATCTTCACGGCATTGTCGCCAAAAATAATGTCGGCGTCTGTCTCGATCGACTTTTTATCTCGGGTAACGACCAATTCGACCGCGAAGGTCCTGCCTGACGTTTGAGCGACGCCAGACGAAACAAAGACGATGCACGACGTGATCAGGAGTGAAACAAGGCGTTTTGCGGACTGAGGTGTCATCACTGTGATTTGATGACCGGCCGGCCCAATTGGTTTTATCACTCGTCGAAACAAAAAAAAGCGGCCAAACGACCGCTATTTTACGATAATGAAGAGCCTGGACCTATGCGGCGGCCTTAGGGGCCAATTCAGGAGCTCCTTCAGCATAAACGCTGACAAACTTGCCTTTTTGGCCTTTGTTCTCAAATTTAACAAAGCCCTCGATCAATGCGAACAGCGTATCGTCCTTGCCGATACCGACATTGTTGCCCGGCTTCCACTTGGTGCCGCGTTGACGAGCCAAAATGTTGCCGCCGAGTACGTGCTCGCCGCCAAACTTCTTAAGACCAAGCCGCTGCGAGTGTGAATCGCGGCCGTTTCTGGATGAACCTACACCTTTCTTATGTGCCATATGTTTGAGTGGTCAGTGCCTTGTCGTCTGCGGCAAAAAAAATCTCGCCGTCAATAAATGCGACAGGGACGACTTATATCTTCTCGATCTTAATTTCAGTGAAACCTTGACGGTGTCCTTGTTTGCGTTTGTACTGTTTGCGTCGTTTTTTCTTGAAAACAATGATCTTGTCAGCCTTTCCGTGGGCGACGACCGTAGCATTGATCGTGGCGCCGCCTTCCATCTTGGCGTCTTTGCCTTCGCCGACCAGAAGAGCCTCAAGCGAAACCTTTTTCCCTTCTTTCTCGTCGATCTTCGGGACGCGAAGCGTCTGGCCGCTCTCGACCGCAAACTGCTTTCCGCCTGTTCTGATAATTGCGTAACTCATCTCTAGTGTTAGCTCCTCTTGACCCTATGCAAAATCTGCACAAGTCGAAAAACTCAAATTATACGGAAAAAGAGTTGGCAGGTCAATCGCAAAATACGACAATTGCCAAAATGCCGGCGATCGCACGAAAGTTGATCCCGGCAACAGATCGGCTATGCTTTCGAAGGATCTTTGACAATGCCGATGAACGGAAGGTTGCGGTAGCGGCCGGCTGCATCGAGGCCATAACCAACAACGAAGTGATTCGGCACGACAAAACCTGTGTATTCGATCTTTAGTTCCTTCTTGATCCGCGGTTCGGGCTTGTCCAAAAAACTCGCGAGCGTGATCGAACGCGCCCCGCGTGAACCGAGGATATCCAGCAACCGCGAAAGCGTAAGGCCGGTGTCGATAATATCCTCGACAACCAGCACGTCCTTGTCACGGATCGGATTGCTAAGATCCTTGATGATCTCGACGTCGCCGCTCGAGACGGTGCCGTCCTTGTAGCTTGAGACCGACATGAAATCGATCGAGAGCGGAAGGTCGATGGCACGCATCAGGTCGGCAAGAAAGACGCATGATCCCTTGAGCACGCCGACCAGGACGAGGTCTTTGCCCTGATAGTCGCGGCTGATCTGGGCACCCATTTCCTTGACCCGCTCAGTAATCTGCTCGGCGGAAAATAGGACTTCGAGGTTCGGGTTCGTAAATTCGGTATGATCCATACGGGTCGATTCGGCGGCCATATTTTCCTCGCAAATTTGATTGAAAAGGTTTTTACAAATACTATTCAAACATAGGTCAATATTCAAGTTGGCCGGTCTTTTAGATCGAAAAGTATGTCTGACCCACGAAATGATACCCGCGAACGAGTAAGGGCACTGGTGAGACAAGTGCTCGCGGCCGTGCCGCCGTCATCGCCCGATACTGCCGAAACTCCATTCAAGGTCGAACATGTGGTCGTCAATTCGATCGCAGACAAGGTCGGCAAGCCGTTTGACCGCGATGAATCGGCCAAGTCGCTCATCACGGAAGATGACCTGAGGGGACTTGGGCACGGGGCCAGATTGAGGGTCGCGGCAAATGCCAAATTTACCTCGCTCGCGGATGACATCATCAAGGATCGCGGGATCGAGTTGATCCGAAAGGAGCCGCGCAATAGCACAACCAAGGTGAAGTCGGTCGCGATCGGAGCAGACCACGGCGGCTTTCGGCTGAAAGAACAGGTCAAGGACCTTCTGACGGATCTCGGCCTGCAGGTGCGCGATTTCGGCACCGACAGTGAAGAGGCGGTCGATTACCCCGACCTCGCGCATGCAGTCGCCCGGAGTGTCGCCGGCAAACAGGTCGATGTCGGCATTATTATTGACGGAGCGGGCATCGGAAGTGCGATGACCGCGAACAAGGTGCCGGGCGTCCGAGCCGCGGCATGCTACTCGCCGGCGCTTGCCCGCAATTCGCGGGAGCACAATGGCGCAAATGTCCTGACGCTCGGGGCGGGGCAGAATACCTTTGCCGAAGCGAAAGAGATCGTCGAAGCGTTCATTTCGACGGACATCGCCGAGGAACGGCACATCAGGCGCGTCGGCAAGATCGAGAACATTGACCGCCAATATAGAAAATGAACGGAACGGTAAGCTAATGATGCAGCAGAATGGCAATTACGAACAATTAGTCGACCAGATCACCGATATGGTGTTGGCGAAACTCAACGGCGAGGAATATTGCCCGACGTTTTGCCACGCCGACGTGCAGCGCATCGTCGATGCCGGAGCTGAACGCATCGGGATAGTCCTCGGCGAAACCGCCACGGCCCATGACTGGGCCAGCCTGATCGACCACACGCTGTTGAAGCCCGAAGCGTCAGAAGCCGACATCCGCAAACTGTGCGAGGAAGCGGCACAGTTCGGCTTCGCGTCGGTTTGTGTAAACCCGGCTTGGGTCAAAAAAGCGTCAGCCTTTCTCAAAGGCAGCGGTGTTCCGGTCTGTACCGTTATAGGTTTTCCGCTTGGAGCCACATTACCGGATGTTAAGGCCTTCGAGGCTCGACGGGCAATTTTCAACGGTGCGACCGAGGTCGATATGGTCATCAATATCGGGGCGCTCAAATCAGGCGATGATTGCGCCGTCGAGGATGATATCCGGGCGGTCGTCGAGGCCGCTCATGAAAACCACGTGCTCTGCAAGGTGATCATCGAAACAGCGTTGTTGACCGATGACGAAAAAGTCCGGGCTTGCATCGCCTCGAAAAACGCGGGTGCCGATTTTGTAAAGACCTCGACCGGCTTCGCCAAGGGCGGGGCGACGGCAAACGATGTGGCGTTGATGCGTCACACGGTCGGCAAGGCACTCGGCGTCAAGGCCTCGGGCGGCGTAAAGGGTATCGAGGACGCGCGGGCGATGTTCGAAGCCGGTGCGACCCGCATCGGTGCCTCGGTCGGCGTCAAGATCGCTCAGGAAGCAAGCGGGCTGAAGGTAGATTCACCGACCGGCGGCTATTGATTCGGCACGAAGTTATAGACGATATATCCTGATGCCGACACTGGTTTTCCCTGAAGCATCACGGGCTTGAATGTCGACCGCCTGACCGCCTCAACTGCGGCAATGCGCAGTGATTTGGGCCCTTCCGTGGCTTGTGCATCCGTCAGCTTTCCTTTCTCATCCAGAGTGATCTGAACCGTGACCTTTCCCTGAATATTCATTCGCCGGTCGATAGCCGAATACATCGGCATCACAAGGTCGGTCGCAAAGCCGTTCATAGCTCCCACCGGCACGATCCGAGGTTCGGCCTTTGCAAGTTCGGCGGCTTTTGCCGCTGCTGCGACACGCTTTTCCTCTGCTGCCGCTGCATCTCTGATCTTTGTTGAGCCCAGCTTGGCGGCGGCGTTTGAAGGGTCGATCGTCGAGGCCTTGTCAAAAAAAGCGAGAGCATTTGCCGAGTCGCCTTTCTGTTCGAAGATCTGAGCCCGAGCGACCATTGCGGCGACATTCTTCCCATCGATCCCGAGGCCCTTGTCCAGATCGGCGGCCGCATTGTCCAACTTGCCCTGTTTTAGGTACACGAGCCCCCGGTCAATATACGGCTGAGCCTCGCCGGGCTTGAGGCCGATCGCTCCCGACAGGTCAGCTACCGCAAGATCAAGTTCGCCGGCAAGCAGGTTCGATGCGGCACGTGTGCGGTAAAATGCAAAATCCGGCGGTGCGGGCGTCGCCGTGGCCACCGGCACATCCGGTGCCTTTACCGTCTCCGGTTTCTGCGCCGCAACGGTTTCGCCGGCAACTGCCTTTTCTCTGATCGCATCGATCAGTTCCTTATATGCTCCGGTACTGCCGAGTTCCTTTTCGATCTCCGGCGTCAGGCTGAAAGTGATGCCGCGCTTTTTGACCGCGTCGGCAAGGATCTTGTTCTTTTCCTCTATGACCGCTTTCTTAGATCTCAGAGCGATAAGAATATCGGCGAGGCTCAATTGTCTAGCCTGGCCGGCCGCAGACGTCAGTCCGCCGCCGAGCAGGCCGACAAAAGCCGCGATCAGGCCCAATGCGAAATGTCCGCGAGATCTGTTATTCACTTTACTTTCTTTCATACGGAGCTTCCTTTCGAGATCGGCCGAGGCCGAGCAAAATTTGTGATATCAGTTGTCGCTGATCAGGTCGTCGACCGTCACCGTCTTTTTCGGTTTCTGGTCAGGTTTAACATCAGTTTTGGCTGCGGACTTCTTATCCGGCTTGATATCTGCCGCTGCTGTTTTTACCGTCTTGTTTTGCGGAGCAACATCCTCGGTTCGCGTCGTCGCGGGTGTGGAGGTCGAGGCGGCGGTGTCCTGTGTCGGTGACGGCTCCGGCATCGCCGGAGCGGGCTCGGTAGCCGGCCGGTTCTCAACGGCTAAAGTCGCCTGCGGCTGAACTGTCGTCGCGGGCGAATTTCCCATAAAAACGAACGCTATCGCTGCAGCGGCAATAACAAAAAAGGCACCGACCGCCGCGACCGGCATCAACATCGACCGGCCTTTCGGAGTTTTGTCAAGATCTGTCGTGTTCGAAGATTCAAACAGGACCGGGGAATTCAGGATATCGTGTCCTAACCTCGAAGGTTCCGGCGATCTCATTACGACCGTTAATTCGTTTGCTGAGGCCGCTGCCGGAGAGTGCTTCTGAAGCTTTTCTGGTACCGATACCGGCGAGCCGGTCGGCAATGGCACCGGGACCACAGCGGCTGCGGGTTTGTCGGTACGCCGCGAGGGTTTTCGTGGGGCCGTGGCCGAGATGGCCGGCGGTAGTTCGAGCAGGTCGAGTTCATCTGTGCCCGCTGTTGCCGGGCCCAGTTCGATCCCCGCAATTGAGGCGGCGGCGGTTTCAATGGTTCTGTACCGATCTTCGCGGCGGATCGACAATGCCCGGATGAAAAAGTCCGCGAGGCGGTCAGAATATCCGGCAGCGATAAGGGGCGAACGGTCCAGCGGATCAGGACGGCCGTCGAGCATCTCGATCGACCGCTCAAGAGCGCTCGGCGGCGTTTGTCCGGTTGCCACCCGATAGATCATCGCGGCGATCGAGTATATCTCGGACCGAACGTCGCACGGGCTTTCCAGGATATCGAGGGCCGCGTCGTCAAAGAGATTGCCGATGGCCTTTTTCGATGCCGAATCGAGCTGCGGCCAGATCGATTCGAGCGGTGCACAGGACATTGCGGCAGAAATATCGGTATTGTCCGCCATTCTGGCCGAACGCCCCTCACGCCGGCCGAAGAAAAGCAGATTGAAAGTCCCTTTGTCCGATATACGGACGGTTGTCGGCGTTATCTCGATATTCACGGTTCCGGCAAAGCGACTGCGGATGTCCGAAATGAGCGAGAAGGCCCCGCGAATTTCAGCGGCGACATCCGTGTCGAGGAACAAGCGTCGTGTCACGGTCAGCGGAGGCGACAACTCATGCTCGGATCTAGCGACTACATAAAAACGGTCAACCTCAACAAAATGATCGGTGTTGCGGACCAATCTGCTGTTTGTGATCATCGCCGTTAGGGCGAAGCTCTGTTCCAGCGACCGCATTCGTTCGTCGCGTTCCGTCGCTGTCAGGACGCGTGTCAGTGATAGAGGTGACTCGAGTATGAATACGTTATTATCGAGCAGACAATCGCGAGCGCTGTATAAAATATCGTCGCTGATCGTTCCCAGTCTCTCGATGATCCTGTAGCGGCCTTGCTGAAGATGTGTGTTTGAGGAGAGCATTGATCGGTTACCTGTCGGCGTAAAAGCCCAACGAACATTATATCAAATTGTGTTAAAAAGTGAAGTAAAATGTTATACATCGTTGAGCATCATTGAGGCTGTCGCAGTTTCGTCGGGCCCAAATTGGCGAAGCGGGCATTTTCGAACCGCAGTTTATTGAAACCCTGCCGGAAAATTGTGCGAATATATGTATGAGCATCATATGTCCGAAAAGATCAGGTCCAGCGAAATCACTGACGAAGCGACGTACTTTAACCGGCGCAATTTCATAAAGGCGGGTATCGCTGCCGGCAGTCTCGCGGCAACGACCTCGGCTTTCAGATATTTCAGCCCGGCGAGGTCTAATGCACCTGAGCCGCCGGCGCTTGCCGACGTGAAACGCTCGGACCCAACCGACGCCGGCCTGACTCCGAACACCTACGAAGAGATCACTAATTACAATAATTACTACGAGTTTTCGACGAGTAAATCGGCTGTCGCGGCCAAGGCGGAATCGCTTGTGACGCGGCCCTGGACTGTCGAGGTCGGCGGAATGGTGCACAATCCGAAGACGTTTGGTATTGAGGACCTCTTAAAGTTTGAACAGGAAGAAAGGGTCTATCGATTTCGATGCGTCGAGGCGTGGTCGATGGTGATCCCATGGGTGGGATTTCCGCTTAAAAAGCTGATCGATGAGGTCGCACCGCTCGGTTCGGCCCGCTATGTCGCTTTTCAGACGAAATATGACCCTATCCGGATGCAGTCCTCATTTGCCGCCGGCATCGATTTTCCCTACGTCGAAGGCCTGCGGTTGGACGAGGCGGTGCATCCGCTGACCATTTTGGCGACCGGACTTTACGGCAAGCAGATGCCCAACCAAAATGGAGCTCCGATCAGGCTCGTTGTGCCGTGGAAATATGGATTTAAGAGCATAAAGTCGATCGTCAAGATCATGCTCACTGACCGTGAACCGCCGACAACGTGGAACCAGGCGTCGCCGGAGGAATACGGGTTCTTTTCAAACGTAAATCCGGACGTCAGACATCCGCGTTGGTCGCAGGCATCTGAGCGGCGCATCGGCGAGATCGGAATGAGGCCAACGTTGGCGTTCAACGGTTACGGCGACGAGGTTGCTTCGCTCTACAGCGGTATGGACCTGAAAAAGTACTTTTGATGACCGATGTTCGATTTTACAAAACGTTGCTCTGGGTTAACAGCCTGATCCCTCTGACCATCCTCGGTTGGGATGCCTGGAACCACCGGCTCGGCGCAAACCCGATCGAGTATTTCCTTCGGGCGACGGGCGTGATGACGCTTGTATTCGTGCTTGCGACGATGTTGGTAACGCCGCTCAGAAAGTGGTTCGGCTGGAATCAACTGATAAAATATCGCCGGATCGTGGGCCTTTTTGCCTTCTTTTACGGGCTGATCCATTTCACGACGTACATTGTATTTGATCGAAGCCTCGACGTAGGCGGAACGGTGGCGGATGTGATCCAACGGCCCTTCATCGCGTTGGGGATGGCCGGGCTTTTGATGATGGTGCCCTTGGCCGTTACCTCGACAAATGCCATGGTCAAACGGCTCGGGGGAAAGCGGTGGCAGATGCTTCATCGCCTGATCTACCTTACGGCGATCGCCGGAGTCGTGCATTTTTGGATGATCGTAAAATCTGATGTGTTCTATCCGGCGATCTTTGCGGCGGTGCTGGTGGTATTGCTGGCGGTACGAGCCTATTTTTCGATCCGCAGACGGAAACTTTCGGCTGCAAATGCCTAGGCCGCGGCGGCCGAAGGTTCTGTCTCACGAATATTTTCGTTTCGCGGGCTGAACCAACGAACTTCGAGCTTTTGCCGCCACGCCAGCGAATACCGCTCGACAAGGTAGTACGAGACCGAACTCATGACTGCGATCCCGATGAGATTCACCGGGAAAGAGGTCAGCAGGCCGGGATTATGCGGATCCAGGAACGGCTGTTGCCAAAGGTAGATCGAATAACTCATCACACCCAACCTGACCATCGCCGGCGAGTTCAAAAATCTGCCGGCCCGGCCCTGATAGTTAGTCACAGACCAATCGATGCAAAGGGCGACAGCGATATTCATCAATGTCAGGCTGGCACCTAGAAAGACTAGCGGGTGGTCTCCCTGCAGGTTAGCGAAGACGATCAACGGCAATAACAGGATGACGGCACGTGACCCGAGAAAGCGGCGGTAAAGCGTAAGTTTATGCAGCTGCCCCCTAAAAAGCGTCAGCAGGCACCCGATCGCGAGGGCATCGGCATTGGCGTGAAAGCCCTTCAGAACCCATATCTGGTCCGGTCCGGACACCCAAAAATCCAGAACTCTGACGACCGGTGCCAACAGTACGATGGCGATGAGCATTGCCTTGGCCCTGCGTATGCCGAGCAGCATCAGAAAGCCGGGCAAGATCAGGTAAAATTGTTCCTCGACCGCCAATGACCAGGTATGGCCGAGCAGCCAGCCTGTCGGTGCGACATAATCGGTGACATATGCCGAAGAATAAACAAGGGAAGCTAGCGGCACTGATGCCAGCCCGAGTGCTGCGGCAATACCTATTACACCAAGGTAAAAATAGTATGGCGGAAATATTCGAAGTGTGCGCCGGAAATAGAACTTGAGCAGATTTACCGTCGATGTGCGCTCGATCTCGCGGACCAACAGCCCGGTGATCAGGAAGCCCGAAATGACAAAGAAAACCCGGACGCCGAGATTTCCGAAATTACCCGTTGTTCCGAGCCCGTAAACGTGAAATCCGTGGCCGACCAATACCAGAGCTATCGAGACGGTTCGAAGGCCGTCGAGCGAGGGAATTCGGTTGTCTGTTTTTGGCAAAGCTTCGGTCACCACTCAATAAAATCGCAATTGCTCGCAAAATCAGGAAAATCAGCGGGAATTTAGCCCTTCGGCGTGCGAAATTTGCCGAGGCCGGTTGCACGATGCATCTTTTTGCGATGGTCTTCGCCCTCGATCACGACGGTCTGGCACATTTCGTAGATCCTCGAACGCGCGCGGACCCCGATACGGTCTTCGAGCGTTTCATCGCGGTCAGACGCCCTTTCGTCGAGGTAATTGGTGGTAAATATCGTAAATTTGCGTTCGTTATAGCGTGTATTGATGATGTGATGGAGCGTATCGCGGACCCAGTCGGTCGGTTTTGAGGCTCCGAGTTCATCGAGCACCAAAATGTCGGCGTTCAGGACCGGGGCGAGAACGCTGAGTTCCGATGTAAAGGTGTTCGGGTTGTACGAACCCTGGATCTCCTTGAGCAAGGTCCCAAATTCGTAAAACAAACAGGCAAATCCCCGTTCGGTCAGTCCCTTAAGGATCGAAACGGCCAGGTGTGTTTTGCCCACGCCGACGTTACCAGAAAAGAGCAGTCCGTTATCCACGGCGGGGAACTGCACGGTGAAATCCTGCGCGACACGAAGGGCGATCTTTTGAGAGATATTGTCGCCGGCGTTGTAGGTATTAAAGTGGCACTTTTCGTACCGCTTGGGGATCTGTGTCTTGTTTATCTGCTCAACGTGCGGGTCGCGTTTGCGGCACACGCACCGCCTCGCTCCCTTGCCGGGGACGACCTCCATTCCGGTGCCGAAACATATCTCACAGACCTCGATATCCGACGCGTTTGATTCAACTGAATGGAGATTCGGAACGGCCTTCAGGCCGTGCTTTTTGGAATTGTCGGTCGTCATACTGGTCTGTTTGCCTCGGAGTCATTTGGATTATAGCATCGGCCACCGCCAATTCAAGCAGCGGCCGTGTGACATATGATATAGTCTAGTAAACAGGGCGTTTATGGGATTTATTCGCAGTTTAATGATCAAATTCGGGTTGGCGGACCTCAGTTCCGAGAGGACGCCGATCGCCGTGATGCTGCTCGACGATGACCGCCGAAGACACCGTTGGTTCGCCAAACGGTTCGACGGCGATGATCTTGACATAGCTGAAAATGTCGACGAGGCAAAAGCGTTTCTCACGAGTTCGTCTTATGACGCAATATTTCTCGACCACGATCTCCTGCCGCACCACTACGAGTCGAACGACCACGACGATTTTGCCCAGACCGGTTACGCGATCGCACTCTTTCTGAACGAAAATCCCGACCTACAGCGTGCCGCGACCATCATCGTCCATACGCGAAACGCGGACGCGGCGATATCAATGGTGCAGAAGCTCCGCGAGACCGGACGCACGGTCGAATACTGCGCGTTTCCGATGCTCGACCTCAAGATAAAAAATTATTGGAAACGGTAGCTACCCTCACCGCGTGAGGCCCCTGATCAGCACCGCCGCGATGCCGTCGACCCGGGACGAGATCTCGGAGCGCGAACCCAACTCGGCCGAGCTAAGGCTGTAGGGAAGGAGTGAGTTCGTCGCCTCGAGCAAAACGGTCGCGGCCGCGAGCGGGTCGGTCGGAGCGAGTTCGCCGGACTCGATACCGTTTGCGATCACCTCGGCAAAGATCCTCGATTCCTCGCTGAAATATCGCTTCCTTCGGGCCAGCAGTTGAACGCGCAGCCGCGAGAGCAGTTCGTCCAGGCTCTGCGTATAATGCTGCACGCTGTCAAACCGAAACAGCACGCGCTCCAGGAGCATCTTGTGCAATCGCTCGGCGGCCGGAGCCTGATCGTCGGCGATGTGCCTCAGCCGGGCCTTTAGCCGGTCGACGATACGGTCGATGTGCGAAAGGGCGATCTCCTCTTTGCTGGCGAAATGAAGATAAATGCTGCCCTTGCCGATCCCGACCTCGTGTGCGAGTTCGTCGATCGTCATTTTTTTGTACCCGGAGCGCGCGAGCAGACGATCTGTAGCATCGAGGATCGCGTCGCGGGTATTGATGGGTTTGGAACGATCGGGCATAGGAAAAATGTCGCCGGCCCGGCGAACTGAAAAAATGTTATTCGACCCAAAGACAATTGTAAAGCACCCAAAAACCGCGTCCCGGGTGCCTTACAACCCGGCCAGATCCCACTTTTTCACCGTTTCGATGATCAGTGCCGCGACCTTGTCGGTGACCTTCGTGTAATAGAGATCGGCCTTTGCCTGGTCGAATTTTGGAAAGCCCTGTCCCTTTTGGTACAGGCCGATCGACGACGGGAACGGCACTGCCGACCATGTACCGGCGGACGGATAAGCGGTCGTCATCTCGGGCCCGGTGTATTTGTCGGGGTGGACCAGTGTCGGGTCGATCGCCTGAATGAAGGCGGTCTCATTCCAGCCGGCGTGCCCGCCGTCCTCGCCAAAGACCTCCTTGGTCTCGTCCGAGGCGAACGACCACCAGTTGATCACGAGCGTCCTTACCTTGCGTTCCGAGGCGACCTCGGCTGCGACGGCATTGAGCACGGCTGTCTGGCCGCCGCCGTGGCCGTTGAGGATAATGATGTTGCGAAAACCGTTCTTCGCCAGGCCCTCGAGGATCTGTTTGACGAACGGCCGGTACGCCGCCTCGGTGATCTGAAACGCGCCGGGATAAGCCTCCATCGATCCCGTGATGCCGTACGGCAAGGTCGGGGCGATCATCGCGTTGGTGCGTCGGGCGATCGTCTTTGCCAAAGCGAACGGAGCGGTATTGTCGGCGCCGTTATTGATGACACCATGCGGTTCGAGCGTGCCGGTCGGCAGCAGAACGGTCTGGACCCGTGACGGGACGGCCGTCTTAAAGTCCATCCAGTTGATCCGCTCCATCTCGCGCGTCGGGACAATGTCCTTTTCGTTCTGCGACATAGTGTTGACGATCGAGAGCAGAATCACGGCCCAAACAGCGATGTATCGTTTCATAAGTAAACTCCTTGCATTACTCTGCGAACTTTGTGTTCTCCGCGAAAAAAAAAGCGTTCAAACACATAGAACGCCGGATAGGCAGAGATCCTAAAAATACTTCTTTCCGCGTAATTTCTCGGGCAAAAGGTCGCCTTCCGGATCGTTGCCCTCGTCCTTGCCGTAACCGACCTCCTTCATCAGTTTGGTCGGGGCGTTGCGGATCTTCATCGGAACGGGTAGATTGCCTAATTTCTTAGCGTCTTCCATCGCCTCGCCGATGGCGTTGGTAGCCGAACGGTCCTTGGCGGCGTTCGCGAGATAGGCGACGCCGTGGGCGAGGTTATGTATGCACTCGGGCATGCCGATCGTGGTCACGGCCTGAAACACCGCGTTTGCGACGACCAAAGCCGTGGGCTGGGCAAGCCCGATGTCCTCGCTGGCAAATATGACCATGCGGCGGGCGATGAACTTCGGGTCCTCGCCCGATTCGATCATGCGTGCGAGGTAGTACATCGCGGCGTCCGCCCGGCTCGCCCGCATCGATTTAATGAATGCCGAGATGACGTTATAGTGTTCCTCGCCCTTTTTGTCATAGCGGAGAAACTTGTTCTGCAGGGTTTCCTTGAGCGTGTCGAGCGTGATCGCGTCGTACAGGCTCGAGGTGTTTTCGATCATGGTGATCGCCTGGCGGGCGTCGCCGTTGGCCATTTCGATAAGCCACTGCTTGGCCTCGTCGTCGAGAGTATAGCCGGTGCGGTCGATGATCGCGGCCATGTCAGCGTCAGAAAACTCTTTCAGCACGAAAACGCGCATCCGCGACAATAATGCCGGTATCACCTCAAAGCTCGGATTCTCGGTCGTTGCGCCGATCAGGACGAGTTCGCCGCTCTCGACGTACGGCAGCAGGAAGTCCTGCTGTGCCTTATTGAACCGATGTATCTCATCGAGGAACAACAAAGGAGCGTGGACACTCTTGTCCGCATCGCCGGTTCCGCCGGCGATACCATCGTCGAAAAGATCTCCGGACGCCGAAGCGGCATCCGTGCCGACAGGAGTGTCGGCGCTCCGTACGATCCTGCGAATATCTTCCTTTCCCGCCGACACGGCCGACAGCTCGTAGAACTCGGCATTGAGTGCGTTGGCGTAGATCCGGGCGAGCGTGGTCTTGCCCGTGCCCGGCGTGCCCCACAGTATGAACGAGAAAACATGCCCTTCCTCGATCGCCAGCCGCAACGGCTTGCCCTCGCCGACAAGATGCTCCTGCCCGACATACTCATCCAGGCCCATAGGCCGAATTCTACTTGCTAGAGGTTCCATTTAGGTATGTCTCCGATTATAGAGCAATTTGTCGATAATACATGTTGCGCTGCATATGATCAGATTCTGTACGCGTCAAAGTCCACATATCTTTGATAGCCAGACGCAAATGGGGCTTGCGAATTCAAAGTGGTTAGTGTTACTTTCGCTCCATTCCAAAACGCGTTTCGAGATTCAATTGTGAAAAACATTAAAATTCTTTTTGAAAACCCTCGTATTTTTGAGCCATCATCAATTGCGCTGACAAAAGGTTTGGTAGGGCTCTACTTTATTTTTACGAGCGGTCTGCAAATTCAATATCCATTTAACCGATCTAGATTGATTTATATTGGTATGAGCGAAAGGAAGACAAACAGTATAGGAAGTCGCCTTTCGGGACACTTTGACGGGAGTAGTAAAAACCAAGGCCTTATAAACTACAGAAGTGTAGATCAACTTAATTTCACAGTCCTCAACTTTGAAATGTTTCGCAACCTCTGGAAACTGAGAATTGAACAACTTGAGAGTTATTTCATTCTTGATTTTGTTAGAAAATTTGGAGTTTATCCGATTTGCAACAACAAATCTGGTTTCGATTTTGTGGGTCAAGAACTTGAGCTAAGTCTCAATATAGGCTGGAACTATTTCGATTGAGAGCAAATTAATATGTCAAAAGAGATAAAAACCGGTAAAGATGTAATTCGTGAGTTTTTTGAACAAATCAAGGGCGTTCCAAATACCCATGAAGATACTGTTAGTGCCATTGTTGGGCTTTATAATGATACCAAAATGACCGAATCTCAAATTCAGAATTCACTTGATGAAATCCTAAGGCTGGAATTGCAGAACATTGAGGACGACAATGAGCAAAATTAAGAAAATTGTTCTTTCTGGATACAGGGGGGTGAAGGAAACCTTGGTACTGGACCTCGGAACAAGATCTTTGCTGCTTTATGGAGAAAACGGCTTTGGTAAGAGTTCGCTGACAGATGCAATAGAATGGTTTTTTACTGGAAAGGTTGCACATCTCAAAGGCGAGGAAGTTAGTCCTAGCAAGTCTGGAAAGGAAGCGCTCAGAAATGTTCTGATTGATAATGCGACACCCAGCGCGGTTGAACTCACCTTCAAAGATTCTGAATTGGACTGCACTAAGAGCATTGATAGTTCTCTTTTAGTCGTTGATTCAAACATTGGAGAGGAGTTCTCAACCTATATCAAAGAATCTGAAACCGAGCAGTTAATCCTACGGCATCAAGATCTACTAGCATTCGTAGGTGTCGGAAAGACCGACAAACTTACTCAACTACAAAAGATAATTGGATTTGAAGAGGTTGCTGAACTTAGAAGCCTACTGAAGAAAGTTGCCGGCTCGTATAAGAAAAGAATCCAGACGGCTGCCTATAGTGATAAGAAGAGTGCTCAACAGGCAATACTGATCGATTGTTTTGGGCAGAACGTCGTTGAGGTGAAGGACTTCGCCTCAGCGGTCTCTGATTTGATTGCTCCACTAGGCCTGAATGTTATCGTTAATTCACTTAAGGATGCTGACGGGCTTTTGACTTCACTTCAAGGTAGCGAGGATCAATCAAGAATTGAAGAGATAGCGTCACATAACAAAGTTGCAGACTATTTATCCGCATTCAATGTATATATAGATCAGGCTGATGAGCTATATCGTAACTTTTTTAACAGGTACTCCGATTTACAGAAAGACGCCGAAAAACTGAAAAATTTGCAATTACTTAGTCTATTGACTGAGGCTCATCGAGTTTTACAAATCAATGTTTTTAAGGAAGGATTTTGCCCAGTCTGCGAACAGAAAACAGATGACGTTGCATTGCTATCGAAGCTTGTTGAAAGAATTGAAGACTTAAATGACTTAAAAGACGAACAGAAGCAATTAGCCGAAGCAAAAGCAACGCTCAAGGATCTAGTTCGAACTTTAACCGCTGAGCTTAAGGCCTTACTGACTGAAAAGGCACTAACTGTCGAGATGGGCTTTAAATCGAAAGAGGCTATCGATCAGATTCTCAGGAAGGTGCTGGCGTACGACGTTGAAATTGAAAAGGAGATTCATGGCAAGGAGTCTTTGCGATCACCTGAAGAAATGCTCATCGACCGTTTGTCGTTGAAGAAGCTTGAATCTGGAGAGAGAGATTATGCAAAAGGGCTACTCGATGAAAAAGGGAACCTGAAGATTCAGATTGCCGTTAAACTCACCCGTGGGATCGAAGCTTATTCAAACTATTCAAGGCTCGCTAAAGAGGAAGAGATTCTAACAATCCAAAAAGAAACATTAGATGCCCTTTATGCTAATTTCATCGGGCGACAGGAAAGTGCTTTAACGGGTTTTCTTGAACTTTTTTCCGAGAAGATTAATAAGTACTTTGGAGTAATGAACCCCGGAACAAGGGTTGAAAATATTCGACTTGAGCCAATTAAAAAGAAATCTGGCGATGAATTGGAGGGAATTACGATTGCCTTTAAATTTTTTGGAAAAGATCGGAAACCGCCGGCCTCAGTATTGAGTGAAAGCTACGTAAACAGTTTAGGTATTGCCTTTTTCCTCGCATCAGTCCAAGCATTCAACAAAACGAATAAGTTCTTCTTGCTTGACGATGTGATTTCTAGCTTCGATTCAAGGCATCGCCTTCGATTTATTCGATTACTACTCGAGGAATTTGGCGATTATCAGATACTCCTTTTGACCCACGAGGACAATTTTTTCTCACTAGCTAGTAGCGATGTGAAAAAGAAAAATTGGAATGTTCATTCCCTTGATTGGACTGACACAAATGGAACCATTTTGTCCGGAGCTGCCACCTCTTTGTTAGAGAGTATTGAGGATCGTATTAAGAATAGAAATGTAACAGGACTTGGAAATGACATTCGAATATACGCCGAACAGCAATTGAAAATAATCGCAAATAATACTGAAACGAAGTTAGCGTTTCGGTATAACTCAATAAATGAGGATCGGATGCTGAATGAGCTTTTTAACGGGATTATTGCGTCGACAAATAAACATTCTAAAAGCGACCTGAAAGGAAATGAATCATTGACCAGAGTTCTTGGTTCGCCGCTACTCTTAGCAAACAAAACCTCACACGATAGCTTCTTGAACGCAAAGTTCGAAGATCTTGAGGTATTTTGGGAAGATATTTCAAAATTTCTCGAAGTTTTCAAATGTCAAAAACCAACATGTGGACAGTTTGTTGCCATGAAGTACTTTGATACCGTAAATACCAAGATTAGATGCGGTTGCGGGTCTAAGGAAATCGAATGGACACGCTGACAAATTTCTAACAATATAATTCGGGGTCGAGTCTGCATGTCCTAAGATTCAAGACGAGGGGTTCAGTTCTTGACATGGAATTAACGTCAAATTTTGTTTTCCATGTCATTTTACAATTGTTGGTCCGTTAGGTGTCTTTAGTTTTTTAAAGGAAGCTGATGGCGTGAATTCCGCGATGGGTTCGACCAGACGTTATTTTGGTGACAAGCTGCTTCCTGCGTGATAGATGTCGTTTTGTCGGACAGGGAGACGAAAGGAGACAATCGAACGACAAAAAGTAATAAACAACAAAAGCCCGCGGTTGCGGGCTTTTGTCGGTGGGAGGTTGTGGGAGCTAAGGCCGTGTGGGAACTAAGGCGTTGTCACGACCGTGTAGATCGGTGAGTAGTTGCCGATCGGGGCGTTCTTTTTGAGCAGGACGCCGCGGTACGAGCGTTGTTCGGGTTCGTCGGGAGGTACGCTCGGGGCGTTATGCACACCGGGCGAGCTTGTAAATACTCCCGCGAGGCTCCAGGCGGTATCGCCCTTTCGCTGAAATTCCACCCGCATCGCGTCCTGTCCCTGTTTCGAGAACGCGATCTCGACGGCGCTTGACGGGCGGGCCGTCAGCTTGAGTGCGGCGGTCAGGTCGTTGGGGTTGAAATTGCTCTGGCCGGTATCGACGAGCCCGAGCTGTTCGCCGATGGTCTGGTTATAGCCGGCCGAGGCCTTGATCCGCTTGATGATGGCCTTTGCGGTCACAATAAGGCCGTTCTGTGCGGGCTGCGGCGGCGAAACAACGGGAAAGACGGGCGGGATCGGTGGCGGATCGGCCGGGTCGCCGCCGAAGATCGAGTTCTTCCACGTCGTAAATGCCTCGCGCTGATCGCTGATGTCCTGCCCGACATTCAGAATGTACTGGAAATTGCCTGATTGCTTTACAAAAAAGTCGACGTCGCCCGCGGCCAGCCCGAGCTGTGCGTTGAGCCCGGGCAGTTGGGTCGCGATGGTCTGAAATAAGAGGTTTACCTCTGCGTCGGTCGTCGGAAACGGTTTTTCTGCCATATTTCTGGTCACTCCTTATTGTTTTTGCGGTCCTGATCTGAGCGTCGTTTTTTGCGGCTCTCATTTTGTTAATGTCAAAAATCGCGTTTCTATTACATAAATTGTTAAAAAAAGACTGAACAATGCCGTTTTGGACCTCGGATCGGTCATTTCAGGGCTGAAATGCCGCATTCGAGGGCTGAAATACCGTATTCGAGGGCTGGAATGCCGTATTCGAGGGTTGGAATGCCGCATTCGAAGGTTGGAATGCCGCATTCGAGGGTTGGAATGCCGCATTCGAGGGTTGGAATACCGCATTCGAGGGTTGGAATGCCGCATTCGAGGGTTGGAATGCCGCATTCGAGGGTTGGAATGCCGCATTCGAGGG
>CALDGX010000040.1 GCA_937941715.1 uncultured Chloracidobacterium sp.
GTGCTCACTTCGGCTGGCTTCATTTTCTTCCCTACGCGTTCTGATAACTCGGCTAGCAGTGCGTCCAGATTTTGCAGTTGCGCCGCGGTGCCTTCCTTGAAGCCAAACTCGATCATCCGCTCCAGGCGCTCGAGCGACTCGTTGAAGATCGAAGCTTGGACCGTGGTCTTGCCGTCGTGCTCGCTGAAATTTAGGTCCCAATCCGAACCGGGCAGTTCCATATTCTCGTTCTCATCGGCGAAAGCGTTAAATAGCGAGAAATGTGATTTAGGCGTGATGGATTTGTACTGCTGCAGTACCCAACGTTCCGCCCCCTCGGGGCTGACCATCGCGTAAAATCGCTTTCCGCCAGCTTCAAAATTCATGTGCTTAGTCCGCGACAAATAGGGCTTTGGAGCCCACCAACGGTCGAGCACTTCGGGCTTTGTATAGGCGTCCCAGACCAGGTCACGGGCGGCGTCAAATTCTTTCGTGATCGAGACCGTCTTCGTTTCTTTGTTAACAATAAATTCCATATCAATCTCCATTTTGTCTATCGGTGCGGGCTTCTGCATTTTTCATCGCGGCCAACACTTCGTCGAGCTGTTCGAACCGGCTTTCCCAGATCTGCCGGTACTGTTCAAGCCATTCGTCGATCTCTTTCATTTTCTCGATCTCAAGCCGGTAGTAGATCTCGCGGCCTCTTTGCTCTGCCGTCACGACCTCACACTCGGTTAATATTCGCAGATGCTTAGAAACCGCCTGTCGTGAAGTATCAAAATGCTCAGCCAACGCGTTCGGCGTCATCGCATTGATAGCGACCAACGCAATGATCGCCCGCCTCGTCGGGTCAGCTATGGCCTGGAAAATGTCTCTTTTCATATCGACGAAAAGCAGTATGCAACCATTCAGTTGCAAATGTCAAATGCAACCGAACGGTTTCATGAAATTTGTTTGAAGTTGGATAAAACGAAGATCAGTTATTGCTTATCAACTTTCCGCCCACGATTGCCATCGGGAAGAGGATGGCCGTGAAGATTACGTGATACCAAATAGGAACATACTGCCATGACATAACCGCCTTTGCGATGCCCATTAACAGCAACAGAAAACCGACGATCAGCGGGGCTTTTGAGTTTTCACCGGCGATAAGCGAGGCAAGAGCTCCTGATATTACAGAAACGATCGAACCGAGAACGATGTGAACGACGAGCATCGTTGAATTCGCGGTAAACTGACCGCCGTCCTCGATAGCTGCCTGAAACGCAGCTTGATGCACGCCAAACGCCGGCCAGATCGCAGAAAGGACTTTTTCGACCCCGACCCACACGAACAACCAGGCAATGAATCCGCCAATAACGCCCAGAACGATTCGAAGCATAAGATTCTCCTTTGGCCGCGACGACCTATGTAGATCGTGGCGATGTCGATATTTTTCACGGTCATCATAGCATCGAACCGCTGTTTGGCAAGGTCGGGATCGGGTTAATTAATCCCAGTCATTCTTGAGCAGCAACTGTTCGAGTAGGTAGGCGTGGTGAATTTCGTGCAGGTACAGATGCCGGAACATAATGAAGACCGAATAATGATCGAACGCTTCGTGGACGGCAGTTTTGTGCCATTGTTCGGGCGTCAGTTGTTTGAGCCTCTCGACAAGAGAAGCTCTTTCGCGGACGTAGCGGTCAAGGCTCTCGTCCAGATCGACCTCAAGCATCGCTCCGGCTTCGTCCTCGAGGGAATTCTCGATAGTTTTTATAATGGGATCAGGCGTTGAAAGTATCAGATCAAGCCTCGCCCGAAACGCCGAATCAGACTGAGATAAATGAATCGCATGCTCATAAGCCGACCATTTCTGCGGAGCCGGGCGGCGTTTCAGTATTTCCGGCGGTACCTCGCGGATCAGCGGAATGATCACGAGCGGCGACGTCTCCAAGGAAGATATTAAGGCGGTTGAGTCGTTCATTTTGTTTTCCTCTAAATATTAAGCGGTTTTTTCGGATTGCCGCAATGCAGTGTGGTCAGGCTTGCCTGACCGGCGATTCAACCTATAATACGTCGGAGGAGGCTGTGCCTCCGACATATGTTCCGAATTTCCAAGGACCGACCTGCATTCTATCTCACTGCCGTCACCAAGGATCGGCTGCCGATATTTCGCACTGCTGCCCTCGCAGAGGTGATCTGCAACGCGCTTGACGAGGCTAGAAAGTCTGGAAAGTTTCTCATTTTCGCATATGTAATAATGCTCGATCATTTGCACTTGGTGACCGACAGTCGGGTTGATTCCAAAGAAATATTTCGATATGTAAAAGGCATCGCCGGCCGCCGTATCATCGACCATCTAAAAGAGAAGGGTCATGAAGGATCGCTCGAAAAGCTGCGAGTTAGGCACAGATCGGATGGTTCGGATTACGCTGTTTGGCAGCGTCACCCGAATACACGCCTTCTTTGGAGCGAAACGTTGCTCTGGCAGCGTATTCAATATACACATCTGAATCCGGTACGAGCCGGGCTTGTCGATCACCCGAATGACTGGAAATGGTCAAGTACCCGCATGTGGCAAGGACGCAGGTCGGAGGATGAACCGCTGGAAGTGGATAAAGACAAGATCGAGTGGCATCGGTGAGAATGTCGCAGGCACAGCCTGCTCCGGGTTTGTCTTTTTTAGCCGCCCGGTCAGGCGAGCCTGACCGCACTGCGCTGGGGCAAGCCCAAGAAGTGCTGTATCACGTGCGGCCCTTCGTGAGGGACTTGCACGTCATCGTGATGGACTTGCAGGGCTTCGGGAGCGATGCGTAAGGCTTCGCGAGGCAATTTAAACTCAAGGGCAAGGATTTGCAAGGGTTCGTGGGAGAGCTGCAGGGGTTCGGGAGCGCAGCGTTCGCTAAAGTTCACGTCCCTTTGATCGGTTTAACAATGATTTGGACAGGTGCCGCCTTTTTCTCGAGGGCGAAAACTGGAGTCACGCCGCTCATGGACGGATTGTCAGTTGCGTCACGGGTGAGAGCTTCGATCGTATATCGACGGCCGACGTAGCCCGTTACGGTGAACTCGCCCTTCTCGTTTGTCTCGCCACATCCATTGACACAAATGTCTGGCTCGATCTCGTCTAGCAAATTAACTTGCGCTCCTTTTACAGGTTTGCCGGTTTTGTCCACAACGATTCCGGACAAGGTGACCGCTTCGAGCGATCTTGGAACTCGAATCTCTATCTTCTTAGATATCTGAGCCCCGGCATAGATCTCGAAAATCTCTGCGCGTGAGCGGTCTTCCAGGCCGGGTGCGAACACAGAAGGAAACGGAGCCTTTTGTGTCGGAGCGTTGAAGAAGTTTATCGATATTGTGTATTTACCCGGCGGCGTGTCATAGAAGGTTGCTTGTCCTTGCGGGTTGGTCACCGTGAACTCTTCCGGCAAACGTACGTTCGTGGGCGGTGTGATCGACAATGGCACGAGCTCGACCCAGATGCTCGGCACTGGCTTTCCGTTTGGATCGACTACAGTTACATTGAGTTCTGTCTCGTTCTTTATACGGATGTCGTTGGTTGCACAGCCGTGGGCGTTTAACAGAAATTCCTCGGAGTCGTAGTCCTCTATCATCCAGCCCTTGCCAAGAGTAGGTTTCAGCCGATACTTTCCAAATCCCAGCCCAGCAAACAGAAAGCGTCCATCTCTGTCAGTTTTAGCTGAATAGACCTTCCCATCGCCGCTGCGAATCAGTTTCACACGCCCTCCCACCACCGGCACATAGGGCTCACCGAGCAGGGACGAGCGCTCGTAGCGTGTTATCGCTCCTGTTACCGACGAACCATTAGATTTGAATAAAGCGTCCAGCCCAGTGAGGTCTTCCTCTGCTCGCGATATGTGTGTAGTCCGCGTGCATATCCCTGTTGAGAGGTTTGTACTATCACCAGATTGATATGCATAAACCACATATTCCTCGCCCTTTTTGAATGGAAAGCCACAGTCTCCGAATCCGAAGCCCGTGTGTATATCAATGGTTTGATCGGCCTTTGCCCCGATAAAGCCTCGACTAACCTTAAAAGTAAAAGTCAGGTCTTTCGTCCCAGCTCTCACCATGTCCGACATTCGCTCGGCACTCTTCCCTTCTATGACTTTGCCCACAAAGACCGCTTTAGCATCGCCGAAGGCACTGCACACCGAGGACCTTGGCATACACGAACAGCCCATAACATCAGCCGCCGCGACAACAAGTATGCCGACAGTCAGCAGCACAGGCAGAAATGATTTTGACGCTTTCATATTTGCTTAGGTAACGAATAGAGCCCGTTAGTTGCTCCACACGGACGCAGCACCCACACTTCATTCAGCGTAAAACTCGACGACGAACTTACACGGCAGCGACGCGGTTGTAGACGGTGTCGCGTTCGACGGGGTCAAAGCCGGCGTTTTCGATCATTGTTATGAGTTCCTGCTTGGTCATTTTGACCTCACCATTTTCAACAGCGTAGGCTTCGGTTAGTTCGCCGCCGTCGGTGATGGTGCCGTCGAGGTCGTTGGCGCCGAAGTGGAGGGCGGTCTGGGCGGTGGCTTTGCCGAGCATGACCCAGTAGGCCTTGATGTGGTCGAAGTTGTCGAGCATCAGGCGTGAGAC
>CALDGX010000041.1 GCA_937941715.1 uncultured Chloracidobacterium sp.
AAGACGATATGAGCAAGCTTGCCGTCCGGATCGCTGACGAAGGATTCGGCGTCAAGCTCGACTATTCCATCGAATCGATAAAACAGGCCGAAAAAATTTTAGGAGAGCTACACAAAGCATTTAAAGCGACCAAGGATGATGACGGCTATACGGGAATTGCATTTGAGTTTGCATCCTATATCGTCAAAGTTATCGAGAAAAACGCGGGTCCGGTTCGTTGGGAGCGTGACCATCCGGAAATGGGGCCGGATTCATTTCCGCTCTATATGGGTGAAGAAGCGATCTTTCCTTTCGGCTGGTGCATTAAACGGCTTTACGACGGGCCGTCGGACGATATTTGGACCAAGTTCTGTGTATTTGTCCTGAAAACAGATCCGCCACCCGAAGCGAAAAAAGGCTTCTTTGGTAAATTGTTTGGAAAGTAGTTTCTTCACCTCAAACATTGATAAACCGGCCGCCTTCAAACGCAGGCGGCTTTTATATTTCACCTAGTTGCAAAACACACGGAAATCGATCTCGGCGAAGATATTGTCGCGTGATTCGATCTCAGTCAGGAGGTCGAGTTGGTTGTCGGAGAGAACCACCCCGTCAGCCGAAGCGGCTGCCATCCCTCCTTCGGAGCCTGAGTCGAGCATCCCGGCGAGCATATTGAATCGCTGGATGTGCGACTGGAAGCGGCGGGACGAGTATTCGACCGTCGTGCCCTGATAGATCTGGAACGCCCAGTCGGAGGATTGGGCGAGGAGCAGTTCGCGGGCCATCTGGTTTAATATTCTGGTCGGAGTGCGGACACTCTTGTCCGCGTCGCCGGTCCCTCCGGCGAGATGCTGCTGATCATCCGCGCTTTCTCCGAACGCGGCGGCCGCGTCCGTGCGGACAGGAGTGTCCGCGCTCCGCCCGTATTTGTTCGCGTACTCGGTCATCCGCCGTTCGGCGTCGTGTTGGTACGGGTACATCCAGGAGTTGCCTTCGTTGATCCAGACCTTGTAGTAGCCGGCTTCGCCCCAGCTTGAGGCGGTCGGCTGCTGGACCTGAATGGGCAGGCCCGAGTCGAGAAAATCGCCGGGCGTGATGCACTCGATCTCGTTTTGGTCGAAGTGTATCTTCTTAAAGAAAAAGTCGATGAACTGCGGCCCCTCAAACCACCAATGGCCGTAAAGCTCTGCGTCATATGGACTTACGACCAGCGGCGGATGCCCGTCAAACGTCTCGCGGAGCAGTTTTGCCTGCTTGATCCGCTCGCCGATAAAGTGCGAAGCGTTTTCGGCGGCCTTGTCGCGTGCCAGGGCCGGGATGTACGGCTGCTTGCGGTTCTGCGGCACGTCGCGGCCGGTGATGCGGTGATATTTGAGCCCGAGGTGGCGGCGCTCACCGCTCGAGTGCAGGTGCGGTTTGAGGTACTCGTACGGGGCGTCCCAGCCGATGTCGCGGTAAAATTCGCGGTAAAGGTCGTTGCCCGGATAGCCGATCTCGGCCGACCAGACCTGCTGGCTGGTGTCGACGTCGCGTGCGAAAACGGCCGTGCCGTTGGGGCAGACGACCGGTGCGTGAACTCCGTAACGCGGCCGCGGGTCACCGTACAGGATGGCGTGCGTGTCCGAGATGAAATACTCGATGCCGTTGTCCTTTAACAGCGTTTCGACGCCGGGTTCGTACGCACACTCGGCGAGCCAGATGCCGCGGGGCTGACGGCCAAAATGCTTTTTGTAATTATCGACCGCGATCCGGACCTGTGCCCGCCGCGATTCGGGCGTCGATATCAGCGGCATAAAGCCGTGCGTCGCGCAGCAGGTGATGATCTCGATGACGCCCTCGTCCTGCAGTTCGCGAAAGGCGTTGATCAGATTGCGGCTGTAACGGTCATTCCACAGGTGCAGCGACGACGAGAGGTTGTCGACGTACATCTTGGCGACGTCGTAAAACTCGGGCGACTCTTTCGCCGTGCGGTCGAGCTCCTTGCGGGCGAGTTCGAGCAGATTTTCGAGATGGCGTGTGTACCGTGCCTGCAGCAGCGGGTCGGCAAGCATCTCGCACAGCGGCGGCGAGACGTTCATCGCCAGACGCGGCTTCATCCCGCCTTCGTGCAGGCTCTGAAATATGAATATTAACGGTAGATAGACCTCGGTTATCGCCTCGTACAGCCAGTCTTCCTCAAGGAACTCGGGGTACTCCGGGTGACGCACAAAGGGCAGGTGCGCGTGCAGTATGAGGCTGAAATATCCGAGCGGCATAGTGAACAGTGGTCGGTAACCGGTAGCCGGTAGGACGAAGTCACAGACCAACTACTGTCTTCTGACCACCGGCTGCTGACTACTAGCGAAGCGAATGCGAACTCACCGGATTATAGCGCGGTGCGTATTTCGGCGAAACGGTACGTGTCTTGAGCGTCTTGGGAAAATTGACGAGGCTCGCGCCAAAAACGGCCGGGCCAAAGTCCTCTTCGAAAAACTCGCTCTCGTCGATGTCAAAATGCGTGGTCAGGGCGCTCATCGCCCGGGCCTTGCCGCTCTCGACCGCACCGGCGTTCGCCTGCAGAATGGCGAAGAGTGCCGGGCTGATCTTGAACCGCAGATCCTCGAGCGCCGCTCCGCCGGCGAGGGCCATCAGCGCGTAGCGGATATCGTCGCCCGAGATACCGCTGAGGTCGTGGCCGCGGCTGCCGACGAGATCGGCCAGAGCGTTGTGCGTCGCATCCTCGGACGCGGCAAAATCATCGCCGGCGACCGCGACGTCAAACGCGTCACGCGAAAATCCGGCAACATCGAGCACCTCGGCGAACTTGGCCGACGAGACGGTCCAGGTCGATTCGGTCGCGGCACGCGGGCTCGGGCTGCGGCGCGGCGTTTCGACCGTGTTTGAGTACAAAATGCGAAAATACGGGCGGTTCGGGGCGTAAAAACCGAGCTCGGCCGTGTACGAACCGTTGGGCTCGACGTCGAACCACCAGTTGCCCTCAGCGTCGCAGAGGCTGATCTCTTCGCGGCCGTGATGATTGTCGATGAGCTTGACGACGAGCGAATAGCTGCCCAGATCGCTGCCGAAAACGGCCCGGAGCCGCGACCACGGATCGTCGCGGAGCGACCAGTAGAAATACAGCCGCGTCGGCGTCTGCATCTGCAGACGGGCACGATTCTCACGCTTTAGTTCGGGCAGGGCGACATCGGCCAGTGCCTTAAAGACCGGCGAGACCTCAACCGCAGGTTCGGCAGCGGCCAGCTCGTGCGTGACGTCGAGCGTCGGCACCGCGGCCGCCTTTTTGACGGTCTTGACGGCCTTTTTGACCGGCTTTTTGGCCGTCTTGACAGCGGCCTTTACAGTTGCCTTGGCCGCCCTTTTTGCCGGCTTTGCCGTCACGGGCCCGGCCGGCGAAACGGCCTCGGCGAGCTCGGCAAACGGATCAGCGACGATCGTCCGTGCCTTTCTTTTCAATGGTTTAGCCTCAGCGGCGGCGGGCACGGCCGTTTCGGCTTTCGCCGTTTTGGCAACGGACTTTTTCACCGCGGGCTTTTTGGCCTTGGCCGCAGGAACAGCCGGCACGGCAGCCTCAACGGGCTCGGCAACGGCCGCGAACGGCTCGGCCGCGACGGCCTCGGTCTTCTGAACTTTCTTGGCCGCCGGCTTGCGGGCAGCTCTCTTTTTTGTCGAAACAGTACTCTCCATAATAAAAAACCGCAATCATAAAGTATGCGGTCTTTCGGCCGAAGATACAAGCCTTTTGCGAGATTTGATAATGATTTAAGGTTTCGGCGAGGTCAGCGACTTGAGCCGGACCTCGATCTTGCCGTAGACCGAATCGATGCGGCCGCGGATGGGTATGCGGCGTTCGTCGTCGGTGATCCAGATGATCATGCGGCCTTTTTGCTCGATCAGGCGGCCCTTGCCGAAGAGCAGCGGTTCGATGCGGAGGCACATCACCTTGCCCAGGACGGTCTTTTGCATCTCGCGGCCGGTGACACGGACCGGGACCTCGTAGATGAGCCCCGAATCGCTGATGGTCATCTCGAACTGCGACCCAACGACGAGCGGCAGTGCCCGGAGCGCGTAAACGCCCGAAACGACGTCGTGGGCGGCCTCGACATCGACGCTCGACGCGATGCGGCGTGGCGGGCGGTTGGGGTCCTTGGGGTCGGTCTCGATATAACGAACGCGGCCCTCTTCGTAGTTAAATTCGGCGACGCCGTCGCGGACGCGGTCCTTTTGGACGTCGTGCTTGGTCGTTTTGAGGATGCGCATCAGCCGGGCGTCGACGATCGACTCGTACTGCTGCAAAAAGCTGAACCGGAACAGGCGGAGCAGCGTGCCCTTCGAAACGGCCTCGGTCTTAATGACGAAATTATCGGTATCGGGCACGCGCCGCACCTCGAACCTGAGGTCGGCCACCGAGATGCCCTGGATGATCTTGCTGAGTTTGCCCTCGTACTCAAAGATCTCGCCGTCGATGAACTTGAACGGCGAGGCCTGTGCCGGAGCCTGTGCAAACGCGGCCGCCGCGGCGGTCAGCGCAAGTATGGCGATGGCGAGAGTTCTGCGAAAATTGACGCTCATTGTGATCCTAAAAACCCCAGTAAACCTTTGATGCCAGAAACAGTAGAGCGGCTGCCGCACCGATGCACGCCTTGTACTCACGACTTTTCAAGTATAGCTGAAAATCGAATTTTCCGCCCGAATTTTCCCACGGCGACAGCCGCGGGATAAACGCGGGCACATTCGCCCGGTAATTTTCAAACTCTGTGCCGAACAGCTGTTTGAGGTCGACCTCCTCGACAAACGCGACGGGCAGATAGATGCCCGCCATCAGTATGATAAAGATGACGGCGAGCCACCAGACGTTTGCCGCCGCGACAAACCCGGCGCCGAGAACAAAGCTGCCGATATAGAGCGGGTTGCGTACGCGGGCGTACGGGCCCGAGGTCGAGAGAACCGACGCCTTGCGCAAATGGCCCATCGCCCAGGTGCGGACCGCCATGCCGGCGATCGCAAACGCGGTGCCGACGGCGACGCTCGCCCACGTCGGAGCGGCAAATACGAGCAGGAGCACGGCAAACGGTATCGCCGCCGGGACGCGTATTCGCTGCAGCCATCTTTTGTTAAAACCTGCCATTATCGGAGATGGGCGGTCACGTCGCGAGCCGTGTCCGGACGGCGTCCATGACCGTATCAACGCTGATGTCCATACAGATCCATTTGCCGCACGTCCGGCGGTGGCAATCGACGCGGCAGCCGATATCCTCGCGGCCGACGCCGATGTCGCCCGGCGTGAGGCTGCCGTTTCGCCACCATTCCGTCGGGCCGAAGATACCGACCGTCGGGGCACCGGCGGCGATGGCGATATGCGTCGGGCCCGTATCGCCGCCGATATAGACCGCCGCACGGCGGGCGAGTTCGTAAAAGCACTTGAGGCCGGGCTCGGCCAGTACGACACGGCCGCTGCGTGACGCGGCAGCGACACGCTTCGCGAGCTCGGACTCGGCCGGGCCGGTCGCGACCAGCGATGTCATACCCGTTTCGTCATAGATGCGGTCGGCCAGCTCGCCAAACTTTTCGGCGTGCCAGAGCTTGGTGACCCAACCGCCGCCGGGATTGAGGATCGCAAATCTCTCACCCATTTGGGTGAGAAGGGCGTCGGCCTCGGCCCGGTGTTCATCCGCGACGGCGATCGGAAACTCGAGCCGCGTGTCGTCAAACGCGAACCCGAGAGCACCGGCCGCGAGGTACAGATTCTTGCGTATAATGTGGCAGCGTTCGGGGGTTTTGACCGTGTCGGTCAGCAGAAACCGCCCCGCCGGCTCGCGCAGGGCCTTTCGCGAAAATCCCCAACGCCGCCCGGCGCCCGAGATCTTGGCGATCACAGCCGATTTGATCAGGCCCTGCATATCGATGGCGATATCGTACTTTCGCTGCCGGACGAGCCTCGCCTGCTGGGTCATATCGAGCAGTATCTCGTCGATCACCTTGCCGCCGCGCATCGATCGGGTGTCGATCTCGATCAGATGATCGACCGCCGAACTGCCGCGCACGATCTCGGCCGAACGCTGTTCGACGACCCACGATATCTCGGCGTCCGGCAGGTTGGCACGGATCGCCGCGACCGCCGGCAGAGCGTGCACGATGTCGCCGATCGCACTGAGTTTGACGATGAGGATCCGCATCGATCTTTATGATAGATCGAATGTTACAAATACATAAACCGGCCGTGAAGTTAAAAATATACGCGGCGGGCCCTCAGCCGCGGGCGGTCAGAAAACTGTTCTTTCGGGTAAGCGTAAAGTGATACAATTGGGCATTTGAGGCGTACAGCCGATGATCAGGGGTATTTTTGATGAGGCATCTTAAGTTAGCGGTCCTGTGTGTGTTTGCGTTTTTTCTGGCGGCTGCCTTTCTGGTCCCGCGGGAGTTTGTCGAGAGTGCCGAGGCTTCGTCGGCCGGGCCGCCGCCCGGATTTTCGGGTGCGCCGGATGAGAACAACTGTGCGGCATGCCATCTCGGGCCCAGCAACAACGGCCAGTTTGCGATACTCGACGCTCCGGTCACATACAAGCCCGGACAGACGT
Source organism: uncultured Chloracidobacterium sp. (assembly GCA_937941715.1). Lineage (GTDB taxonomy): Bacteria > Acidobacteriota > Blastocatellia > Pyrinomonadales > Pyrinomonadaceae > OLB17. Next base: position 6,552 of record CALDGX010000041.1, read on the forward strand.
ATCAAATACGCGTACGGCACATCAACGCCGACACCACGCGCAAACGCTGGGGCTTTCAGATGACGGCGCTTGCCGGGCAGTCCGCCGCCGGCGAGTTCATCAACACCTCGACAAATACGCAGGTCGTCCTCGACAACGCTCGATATTACGTTCAGCACACATCGGCCGGGACATTTGCCGGGCAGACCGGCGGTGCCGAATGGACGACAAACTGGACGGCGCCGATATCGAGTGTCGGCCCGGTCGCGCTCTACGCCGCCGGAAATCAGGCCAATCAGGGCACCGGCCCGGACGGCGATCAGCTTTACACGGCGAGTGCGTCGATACTGGCACCGCGGCCGAACCTTTTCGATTTTGACGGCGACGCCAAGACCGACATCGGCATCTACCGCCCCGCCGGGGCGAACGGCGCCGAATGGTGGTACCTCAAGAGCAGCAACGGCGGTTCGTTCGCGACGCAGTTCGGCTCGGCGACGGACACGATAGTCGCCGCCGATTACACGGGCGACGGCAAGTCAGACATCGCGTTCTGGCGGCCCTCGACCGGATTCTGGTACGTTCTGCGAAGCGAGGATCTGACGTATTTTGCGGTGCCCTTCGGCGCGAGCGGCGATGTGCCGGTCCCGTCGGATTTTGACGCGGACGGCAAGGCGGACGTCGCCGTTTTCAGGCCCGCGACGGCGACGTGGTTTATCTCAAAATCGACGGGCGGCACGACGATACAGCAATTCGGTCAGGCGGGCGACGCGCCGGTGCCGGCCGACTATGACGGCGACGGCACATCGGACATCGCGATTTATCGCCCGAGCCTCGGGCAATGGTGGCTGCTGCGAAGCACGGCCGGGACCGTCGCGTATCAATTCGGGACGTCATCGGACAAGGCGGTCGCGGGCGATTACACCGGCGACGGTAAGACGGACGCCGCGTTCTGGCGGCCCTCGACCGGCGAGTGGTATGTACTCAGAAGCGAGGATACGTCGTTCTACGCCTTCCCCTTCGGCACATCGGTCGACACGCCCGTTCCCGGCGATTACGACGGCGACGGCAGATATGACGCGGGCGTTTTCCGCCCGTCAAACACGACGTGGTACGTCAACCGTTCGACCGCCGGAGTGCTGATCCAGCAATTCGGCTCGGCGGGCGATGTGCCCGTGCCGAACGCGTTCGTCAGATAGGCGAACCAGCACCGGAAACGCAGAAAACGGCTCGGGAAGCATGGCGATGGTATTACTACGAAAGATCGGCAAACGAGGGTTGATGATCGGGATCGCCGCCGTCCTGTCGTCAATATTTTTGGCGGCCAACGGCGGTTTTGACGTGCTTTCTGCGGCAAACGGCCTGACTACGGGCGGCAAACGCATCCCCAACTACGACCTTCGTGCCGACCGCGGGCAAACGGCCGACGATCTCCGCGAAACGGCCCGTCAACGCGCGGGCCGAAACGCGGCGGACGCCGCAAGACTGCGCGAACGGTCGGCGGCGGGCGAGGCGTCGCTGCGACGGCGTGTCGCAAACCTCCGCATCGAGCGTCACCCCGACCTCGACGTGCCGGAGGTCATCGGGACGGACGTTTGGTCACATGAGAGCACGGCCCTGACACCGCCGTCGAAACGGCCGCGTGCCGAGACGCTGCGGAGCTTTATCAACGAAAATCGCGGTCTTTTCGGCCTCGGCGGCACGGCCGACGGCCTGCGGGTGATCGCCGACTATACAAACCCGGGCGGCGGGCTGTCGTTTGTCCGGCTGGGGCAGGAGTTCGGCGGCGTGCCTGTTTTCGGCGGCGAGGCGGCGGCCGGTCTTACAGCTGACGGGCGCATCGTCCGCGTGATCAATAACATCGCTCCGGGCCTGGACGACATAAGTCTGTCGGCGGATTTTGGCGACCCGTCGAACGCGATCCGTTGGGCGGCCGGCCACCTTGGGCTCAAGGAACCGCCCGAAGACGGGACCGGCCCGGCGAGTTTGCTGCAAACGGCCGAACGGATGTATTTCGCGGTCGAACCGGGCGTGGCCGTCCCCGCGTGGCGGGTGATGCTGCACTCCGGGAACGCACCATATTACGTCGTGGTGGACGCGGCAAACGGCGCTCTGCTGTGGCGAAAGAACCTCAGCGAAGATCAAACGGCGACTGCGACCTTTGACGTTTACGGCAACGCCGCGAGCCCGCTGAAGACGGCCGACAGCCCTGCGCCGTACACGCCGGGGTGCCCCGACGCGGCAAACTGTCCGCAGCCGGCCGCGGTACCGCGTTCCGTCTTTATGCTGATCGGCAACGAAGGGCCGCTATCATTCAACAATATCGGCTGGATCCCCGATGCCGGGCTGCCGGTGCGGACGCCCGCCAACCCGAACATCACCGACGGCAACAACGGCGAGGCCGGCATCGACCGCGACGGCACGCAGGGCGTCGATCCGCAGGGCCACGCGGCCGGTAACCCGTTTCGTGTCTTTAGTTACGCGTACAACCCGGCTCCCGGCCTGCCGCCGCCCGGCGAAGACCCGACGCCGCCGACGCCGCAGACCTATCCGCCGACGCCGTTCCAGCAGGGCATCACGGCGCACGGCTTTTACCTGCTCAACCGCTGGCACGACGAGATGTACAAGCTCGGTTTTAACGAACAGGCCGGTAATTTTCAGCACTTCAATTTTGGCCGCGGCGGCAGCGAAGGCGACCGCATCTCGTTTGAGGTGCAGGATGGATCGGGCACGAACGGCGCCAATTTTTCGACGCCGGCGGACGGCGGACGCGGCGTTATGCAGAATTTTCGCTGGACGCTGGCGACGCCCGGCCGCGACGGGACGCTCGACAGCACCGTCGTCATACATGAGCTGACCCACGGGACCTCAAACCGCCTGCACGGCAACACGGCGGGTTTGAGCACCAACATGGCACGCGGCCTTGGCGAAGGCTGGTCTGACTTTTACGCGGCGGCACTGCTTTCAGAGCCGACCGACGACCCGTGCGGCGTCCACGCCGTCGGCGGCTACATCAGCTTTAACATCGCGGCGGGTTACGCCAACAGCTATTACGGACTGCGGCGATTTCCGCTGGCACGCATCGGCTGCGTCGGTGCCAACGGCCTGCCGTACGATCCGCTGACGTTTCGAAATCTTAATGCAGGCAGCTGTGCGGCATTTGACGCCGCGTTCCCTCGCGGGCCGCTTGGTTCAACGACGTGCGATCAGGTGCATAATGCCGGCGAGATCTGGGCGTCCGCCCTTTGGGAAATGCGCGGGCGTCTGATCGACGTCCACGGTGCGGCCGAGGGCAACCGCCGAAGTTTGCAGTACGTGACCGACGCGATGAAGCTGTCGCCGATCAATCCGAATTTTACTCAGGCACGCGACTCGATCATCGTCGCGGCGATGTTTCTCGAGTGGTCGGACGTGCCGCTGATCCGCGAGGGGTTCAGACGGCGCGGCATGGGATACAGTGCCTCAGTCCAGGGGATCAGCCCGGCGTCTGTCACCGAGGCGTTCGACAACGCCCCGGGCGCGCTGCGGTCGCCGTACGATTTTGACGGCGACGGCCGCACTGACATATCGGTCTTTCGCCCGTCAAACGGCAACTGGTACCTGCAGCAGAGCACACAGGGTTTTACGGCGGCCAACTGGGGCCTCGCCACCGACAAACTGATGCCGGCGGACTATGACAACGACGGCAAGACTGACCTGGCGGTGTTTCGAAAGGGCGAGAACAGTACCTGGTACATCCTGAACAGCTCGAGCAGCACCGTTCGCGTTGCACAGTGGGGTGCGACCAACATTGAGCAGGCGATCATCTTCGACGCGCCCGTACCTGCGGATTACGACGGCGACGGCAAGGCCGATCTCGCCGTTTGGCGGCTGACCGACTTTATCAGTGAGCCGGCACGATTCCTGATACTGCAGAGCTCAAACTCGCAGGCCAATGTCCGGCAATGGGGCCTTTCAGCCGACATTCCGGTCCCGGCCGATTACGACGGCGACGGCCGGGCCGACCTCGCCATCTATCGCGGATCGGCTCCGGGCGGAGGTCAATGGTGGGTTCAAAAGAGCCTTTCGGGTGAGGTGACGGTCAACCAATTCGGCCTCGGCAGCGATAGGGCCGTGCCCGCCGACTATACCGGCGACGGACTGGCGGACATCGCCGTCTGGCGGCCATCGACCGGCGAGTGGTTCGTCCTCCGCAGCCTGAACAACAGCTATTTCGCATTCCCCTTCGGTACGACGGGCGACGTTCCGGTGCCGGGCGATTACGACGGCGACGGTAAAACGGACGCGGGCGTCTTCCGCCCCTCGAACTCGACCTGGTACGTCAATCGCTCGGCCGGCGGCACGCTGATCCAGCAATTCGGCTCGGCGGGCGATCTGCCCGTGCCGAATGCGTTCGTGCGTTAGAATTCGGTGAGCAGCCCGATGCGTGCGAGCAGGGCCTGATAGCGAGGCTCATTTTTGAGAGGGTCGAGCAGGGGCTCGACCTTCATTGTTCCGTAGCCGCTTTCGTCCTTCGCGACCGCCTTTTCCAATTCGTCGATCGCCGCCTGATGGTCGCCCAATTGGGCAAGGCAGATCGCCGTCAGGAGATGTATTCGTTCGTTGTCGGGATTACGGCGAGCGATCTCCAGCGTTGCCTCCCAATAGCCCCGTGCACCCTCGGACCTTAGCTTCTTGCGAATCGAATCGACCTCGTTTTGCACGTTTTGAACGTCGGCCGGGACTCTTCTCTCGGTAGCCGCCAAATAGGTGTCAAGTGTGGCGTCGTACTCGCCGCGTGCCTCGTAGGCAGCCCCCAACGCCGCGTAAGCAAAACCCCATGTCGGATCGAGTTCGAGAGCCCGCTTTGCCTGAGCGATAGCGGCGTCGAAATCGCGAGCCTGGAGGTACGCAAATGCGGAATCAGACATCATTACGAGCGATAGCGGGTCGAGTTCCATCGCGCGGTTCAATTCGGCCCGGGCTGCTTCGTGGTGGCCGTGCTGCGAGAGAAACTCGCCGTGCCATTGGCGGCCGGACGCATAGTTAGGATTAAGTTCGATCGCCCGTTTGAAGTTCTTTTCGGCATTGACCGGGTCGCGGCGGTTCCAGTCCAGTTTTGCGAGGATGGTGTATCCCTCGGCAAGTTCCGGTTCGATCTCAAGCGCCTTTAGCGCGTAACGGCGGCCCGTCTCGTCCCTTTCTGCCTGATTCGCCGCCCTGAAACTATCCACGGTGTAAACATCGCCCAGTCCGGCATATGCGAGGGCAAAGTTCGGGTCCAGCTGTAGTGCCTGGTTGAAATACTCGATCGCCTTGAGATGATCTGCCTGACGCCGCTTGTTCCAAAAGAAGCGGCCTTTTTGATATAAGGCCATCGCCTCAGAATTATCGGTCTGGCCTTTTGCGAGCGTGCCGTGCCCGGTCAATTTGCTTTGCAGTTTGTCTGACACGTCGCGGGCTATTTCGTTCTGAAGGCCGGCGAGCTCGGCGGTCTTTCGCCGGTAAGTTTCGCCCCACAGATGATTATTGGTCCTGGCGTCGATCAGCTCAAGGCTAAGCGAGATACCGTCACCGCGTTCCACGATCCGCCCGAGAAGCAATGCCTGAACGGACAACTCGCCGGCGACCTTATTAGCATCGATCTCAGTTCCCTTATATTTGAATACCGAATTGCGTGCTTTGACGGTCAGATTTGGCAATCGCGAAAGGCTGTTTATCAGCGATTCGGTCATGCCGTCAGAAAGAAATTCGGCGTCGGCGTTGCCGCCCTCGTAAACGAAAGGCATCACCGCGATCGAATCGATATTCGGCGCCTTTGCGGCCAGGCGGCCCCAAATGAGCCACCCGCCAAGTGCAGCCAGCACGATCACCGCGGCAGCGGCCACCCACAGCGATCTACGCCTTGCTGGCGGCAGTTGTGACGGCGGCCGCACGTCTTCGACCGTGACGCGTTCGATCGTTCGCTGCTCGATGATAATGTCGCCATCGTCCGGAGGGTCGAGCGGCGCGACGAACGCATACCCTTTGCCCGGCACGGTCGCGATGTACTTCACACCGTTTCCCTCGCCGAGCAATTTTCTGAGGGCAGATACATGGACCGAAAGGTTGTTTTCCTCGACGATCTGGTCGGGCCATACCCGCTCGAGCAGTTCATCTTTGCTGACGACCGTTCCTCTCGAACGGATCAGCTCGACCAGCATGTCAAACGCTTTAGGATTGAGCGGCAGTTCCTCGCCGTTTCGCGACAGACGGCGGCGAGCCGGATCAAGTTCGAATTCGCCAAACCGATATTCTCTCGTTTCCACAACGCTCATACGCCCTTAGGAATTTTTCAGAACTTTTAGGCCGAAATTTAAGGACTTTAGGAGGCTTCAGGCCGCAAACTCGCACCTGTTCATCGCAACAAGGCCGGTTATTCCGATTTACGAATGATAGCAGAGGAAACGGTTTAAGAACAATGAAATTCGTTTTGAGCGATATGCATAAGCACGACACAAATGGAACGAGGATCACGGTTGAACGCATCAGCGTGACCACGATCCGCACCCGCCGAAACACGCAGAAACACTACTGCGACATCTGCAGGGCGGAACTCACGGCCGCGGAGATCGATGCTGAAACAATGCTGCTCGACGGGAATACACCAACATTGGAACTTGCGGCGGCGAACACCGACGAAGAATAACGGTCAGGCGTCGACCGAGAGGATCGCCATTAAAAAGAGAACTATGAAAAAACTGATCTTGCTTGTCTTAACTATCTCGCTGGCCGCCGGCATCAGCTTTGCTCAGTCAAAGGACGAAGCCGCGATCGCGGCGATGATGGACGGCCTGACCAAGGCGTCATTGGCCCGACAGGCCGCACCATTCGAAGCCGCGATGGCCGATGATTTTGTCGGCACATATCCCGACGGATCGTCCGCAACACGGGCTGAGATCATCAAGGAAATGAAAGAAGTGATCGCAAACCCAAAGTCAAAGCCGATCTCCGAGACATTTGACAACGTCAGGATACGTGTCAATGGCAATGCCGCGTCGTATCTGGCACGTTGGACAACGGTCCGGCAGTCGCTCGAGCCGGGCTCCGAGCCGCACACCGACAACGGCTCTTATGTAGCCTATCTCGAAAAGCGAAACGGCAAATGGCTGATCGTCAACGAAGCTATGACCGAGGTTCAGCACGACCGCAAACTGATGGAGCAGCAGATCCTCAATGCCAGCAACTTGCTCGATTCAGCGATGAAGAGCCGGGACAAGTCCATCTACGAACGCCTCTTGCACGCCGATTATATCTATACGTCGTCTGACGGCGAGGTGGTCTCGCGTGCCGACGAGATCAAGCATTTTTCTTCCGGCAACATTGTCGTCACCACCGCCGAGACGTCAGATAAAAAGGTCCGGATCACCAGCAATACCTCAGCCGTCGAGACCGGCCGGTATCAAGTGACCGGAACCAACAAAGGGAAACCGTTTGAGGAAAGCGGCCGCTACACGACCACCTGGGTCTGGAAAGACCTCCGCTGGCAGGTCATCGCGGATCACAACTCGATCGTCAAGAAGTAACTGATTTTGAGGGCGGAGGTCAGCGCCACGTTGGCCTCCGGCCCATTCAAAGAGGATATTATGGTTAGAATCACACGGATAATTTTCCTGATCGCCGCATTGTCTTTCACAGTACTCACCGCGACCCGGCTCGCCGAGGTAAAGGCCTCGGGTGACCCCGCACGGGTATCGGGACCCGACAATGCCGGACCGTCAATTATGATGTCGCAATTGACGGATATCGACGGTGACGGAATTCAGGATGAGACGGACAATTGCATCAATACCCCAAACGCCGACCAGGCAAATGCTGATGGTGATCTCACGGGCAACGCCTGCGACGCGGCTCCGCTTTTTCCTTATGAAAATGGAATTCTCTTTACGAATACAGGCGGCGGTGATTACCCGAGCTATCGAGCCCGAATAATGGACGCGGTTCAAAACCACTTGCCGGCGAGAGAGCTTACCGGTTTTCAAGGCGATTCGTTTCCGGATTTTAACGGTCATTTTCTTCTGTTCAGTTCGATCACGCGTGACGGCAATTTCAATCTGTACCGCTCGAACATCGATGGATCGGCCCTTGTACGGCTAACGGATGATCCCGCGGACGATCTGGGCGGCCGCATCAGCAACGATGGCGGTCGAATAGTATTTACCTCTCATCGTGACGGCGACGCGGAAGTATATCTGATGAATTCGGATGGGACCGGCCAAACCAGACTCACCAGCAGTGACGGCAAGAACAACGGCGCGGTTTTCAGCCCTGACGGAACGAAGATAGCTTTCGTGTCAACGCGCGACCACATCGGTTCGTCCAGCAATTGGGACATCTATTTGATGAATGTTGACGGAACCGGCCAGACGCGCCTGACGACCGATGGATTTTCAAGCGAGCCCGCTTTCAGTCCGGACGGCAGCAAGATCATATATCGGATCGACGACTTTTTAGCGAACGGGCCATTCGGCGGCATTTACACCATGAACCTGGATGGCACCGGGATCACCCAATTGGTTCCGAGCACCGAAGATATCAGGCGGCTGAGGTCTCCGTCATTCAACTACGACGGCAGCCTGATCGCCTTCTCAGATCAGAACCTGAAGATCTATGTTGCGAACTCGGACGGCAGCAATATTCGACTTGTCGGTACCGGTATCGAGCCTCAATTTGCCCGGCCGCAGGATCTGGACGGAGACGGCGTTGTTTTCGACAATTGTCCGTCTGATGCGAATGGGGACCAACTGAATACTGACGGCGACCTTTACGGGAATGTCTGCGACGTCGATGATGACAACGACGCGTTTGGTGACGAGGTCGACAATTGCCCGCTTAATTATAATCCCGATCAACTGGACACCGACAACGATGGCCAAGGCGATACGTGCGACGCCGACGACGATAACGATGGTGTGGCAGACGGTATCGATAATTGCCCTACTAGCGCAAATCCGGCGCGGATCGCGTTTGCCTCGACCCGCGGTAACGGTAGCTACGACATCTATACGATGAACGCTGACGGAACAGGTCCTACTCGCCTCACAACTTCAACGGCCACCGACAACGACCCGAGTTTCAACGGTGCGGGCACGCGCATTACGTTTACCTCCGACCGCACAAACAGCCGCAGAGAGATCTATGTGATGAACGCCGACGGTACCGGCCAGACTCGGTTGACGAACGTCGCCGGGAACAACATTACTCCGTCCTTCAGTCCTGACGGTACAAAGATCACGTTCATTTCGTCACGTAACGGTGGACAGCAAAATGTTTACATTATGAATGCCGACGGGACGAACCCGATAAAGCTCACAACTAATCAAGGATTTAGCCATACCGCAAACAACCCGACATTTAACCACGACGGAACCCGAATTGCCTTTGACAGTGACCGGGGCAGCATCGGCCAGGCAAACCATGATATTTTCGCGATAAACCCAGATGGCACCGGTGAGACGCGGCTTACGACCGCCGCCGGCATGGACGCCGAGCCCGCATATAGCCGCGACGGGAGCAAGATCGTATTCATCTCCAGACGCGACACCGGCGGCACTAACGGAGAGGTCTACATCATGAATTCGGACGGGACAGGTCAGACCCGACTTACCAACTCGCCGCTTTTTAAGTCAGATCCGGCCTTCAGCCCGGACGGCACCAAGATCGCATTCACTGCCACAGACGGCACGACGTTTTTCGATCTTTATATGATCAATGTGGACGGTACGAACCTCACTCGTTTGACCGTTAACCAAGCCTATAATGACCATCCATCTTTTGCCCCGCAACTCGACACCGACGGCGATGGAGTGGGCGATGTTTGCGACAATTGTTCGGCGGCCAATCCGGGTCAAACAGACACCGACGGTGACGGCGTCGGTGACCCGTGCGACAACTGCTCGACGATCTCTAATCCGAACCAGTCGGATGCCGATCACGACAATATAGGTGACGCCTGCGATACGGACGATGATAATGATGGCATAGACGACCTCGTCGATAACTGTCCATTGACGGCGAACGCCGATCAGGCAAACAACGACGGCGATTCGCTCGGCGACGTTTGCGACCCGGACGACGACAACGATGGCGTGCTCGACGGCCCGGACAACTGCAATCTAACGCCGAATCCCGATCAGGCAGACAACGATGGCGACGAATTAGGAGACGCATGCGACCCCGATGACGACAATGACGGTGTGCTCGACGGCGTGGACAATTGTCCGCTATTCGACAATCCGGATCAGGAAGACACTGACCTCGACGGTATCGGCGATACGTGTGATGACGATGACGACAATGACGGTATCGTTGATAAAACGGACAATTGTTCGCTCGACGTCAATCCGGATCAGGCGGACGGCGACGGGGACAATGTCGGCGATGCTTGCGACCCGTCATTCGATGTCGCTCTGCCGATGGGGTCGGATGTCACGGTCGAGGCGCCGAACGCGGCGGTCACATTCTCGGGAGTTGCCGAGGAGGGTGTAACTTCATTTGTTCAGCTCGCACTTGATCAAGGCGATCTGCCCAATGGCTACGCTCTGTGCCCGACGTGTCCCGCGTACGAGATCACGACTACCGGCACCTACACTCCGCCGATCACCGTCTGTTTCGCGGTTCCGGAACCGACGACACAACCTGAGTTCCTTTTGCTCAGGCTGCTGCACGGCGAAGATGGCGAGTTCGTTGACCGGACGACCGACCACGTCACAAACATGGACGGTTCCCGTGCGGTCTGCGGCGTGGTGGATTCGCTATCGCCGTTCACATTGGCGACAAGTCTGGCACCGACTGCCGCCGAAGTATCGATCGGCGGACGTGTCTCGACCGCCGACGGACGCGGGATACAGAACGCGGTGCTCACGCTGACCGCGGCGGACGGTACCCGGCGGGTGATACGCACGGGTTCATTCGGCTATTACCGTTTCGACGACGTGAACGCCGGCGAAACATACATCCTGAGCATCGCCTCAAAACGGTTCACGTTCGCCAGCCCGACGATCCTCGTCATCGCCGCCGACGAACTGACCAACATCGATTTCATCGCCCGACCGCTCGAATGACCGGTAATGCGGCTATTCGGCGCGCAAAAGAGCCCCGGCGGTCGATGATCGTCGGGGCTGCTGCATTGCTTACGCAAGTTTCGGATCACGCGGGCTCGGTGCCGCGGGGTCCGTCATTTCCGCTCTGACGCAACCGGAATGTCGCCGGCCGCACCGTACGGATAGCCGTAGTACGTCGCGAAATTGTCACTGCTCCGCAGGACGTACCAATTGGAATTGCCCGGACGGAAGAACGCGATGTCCGCGATGCCGTCCTTGTCATAGTCGCCGGGTGTCGGCTTGTCGCCGCTCGCCCCGAAGATGCAGCCGTAAACAACGCCGTTGCTGCTGCGTTTGAACCACCACTGGCCTGCCGACGGACGAAAGATCGCAAGATCCGTGACGCCGTCGCCGTCAAAATCAGCATCGATCGGGATGTCGCCGTTGACGCCAAACTGATAGACGACCGTCGTGTTGGTACTGCTCTGCAAAATGTACCAGTCGCCGGTTGACGGCCTGAAAACGGCCGTGTCGGTGAATCCGTCGCCGTCAAAGTCGCCCGGACGTGCGAGCGAGTCGGACAACTCGAAAAGATAGGGCTGGTTTTCGGCGGCCGAAGTGGGGTTCCATACCACGATCGTGTAGGGCGTGCCGGCATGGGCCATGAACGAAATGAACTCGCGATTGCTCGTAGTGACGGACGCGTTCGAATCGGCGATAAAATTCGCCTTGATATTCGTCGGGTCGAACGACGAATAGACCGAGACCTGGAACTGGCTCGTTCCGCCATAGTAATGCGAACTGATCGTCACGCAGCCGTTAACCGTCGGCGTGATGGTGTACGTGTCATACCGAAACGTACCGGTCATGTTTGCATTTACCGGCGGGCCCTTGGGCGTGTCGCAGGTTCCCGGTGTGCTGCCGTCGCGATATAGTCGTTCCGTCATCGTGCCGGTCGTTACCGAGTCGACGCCGGCCGCTAGAAACGGTGCGGAACCGTCAAGTGTTGATGAAATGTGACTCGCCAGTGCGATACCGGGAAATGACCCGATCGCAAGCGCAAGCACGATCAACCTGCTGAAATTTAGGACTCTCATTGTCTTCACCTCCTGAGATCATCAAGTAAAACTGTCTTGACCGGACGTGAATGTTCGATCTTGAACTACGTCAGAGGTGAACTGAAGGTCGATCGCGCGCCGTAACGGTCAATCCACCTCCACACCCACTAGGCGCGCAAGGCGCGTGCCAACCGGAACGGCCGCCGCCGGGGCAATTTTGGCCTGAGATCGCCGAAAACAAGCCGTTACGCGAACCGCCGCCATGCAGATTTCCACAGTGGTGCGAAAAAAATGGCCGACCGTCCGATTCTGTCCTGCGAGACGCGGCCGGCTCACACGCCCGTTGGGCATAAATCCCATTTCTTGTTACATTGAGCTATGAATTATCGAAATTGCCTTCAGATCCTGGTCGTGTCCGTGATGCTCGCCGCAGGCTCTGGTGCGGCCGACGCCCAATCCTTTTGCGACGCCGCCGGCGACGCGGCGGCCGACAGCACGTCGCTGCCGTGGAAACTCCGGCCCGAGACCAAAAGCGGCAACTGGGCAGCGGCGTTGAGCCCCGTGATTCGGGAAATGCAGCGTGTCTTCCCGCAGCCGCCGACCGGACTCGAGGTCACGTACGGCATTTTTGACGCGATGGGCGTCCAGACCGCACCGCCCAACTCCCTTCAGTACTACGAAGGCTTTTTTATGATCAAGGACATCGTCTGCCAGAAATATCAGGGCCGGAACAACATCGCGCCCGAGGGCGAGACCGGCAACTGGGTGTACTTTCGCGTCAATGATTTTAAGGGGTTCGCCAAAAACGCCAATTCCGGTTCGCTCGTGCTTGCATCGACCGACCTGCCGCTGATCGAGGCCGGCAATATCCGCATCGAGGAGAACAAGAACGGGCTGAAGAGCATCTATTTCTTTAACGAGAACGACGAACAGGAGTTTAGCGGCTGGTACTTTTCGGCCCGCAGATCGCTTCCCTACATCCGCATCACGAACCGTGAATTGGCCGCGTCATACCGCGAATACTGGCTGAAGAAATTTGCCGCCGAGATCGCCCGGCTCGAAGGCGTGCTCGAGACGTCAAAGCGAACGTACGCCCGCGTCTCGGCCGAAAAGGGCGTGATGACCGAGGCCGAAAAACAGAAATTCTTTGCCAGCCTCGCCGACGGCGACCGGAAGACCCAGATCGCGATCGACCGCTACAAACAGCAACGCGAAGATTGCATCGCCCGGACCGACGCGATGGCAAAGGGCCCGAACGCCGGGTCGGAGGCCTTTGTAAAGAACATAAATACAATGATCTACGAGCCCGGCGACCTCGACGCCCGCGGCGGCAAGGGCAGATACGTCTATGTCGCGAACCGATCGTTCTACGACCCGAACCTGCCGAAATGGCAGCCGCAGGTCATCACCGTCGAGCTTCGGCGGCCGGACACGTCGCCGGCCAAGGCCGCGTTTTCGCGTAAGTTCGAGAACGAGTTTGACTTTAACGTGATCCGAAAGATGGTCGGGCTGCCGCCGATGCCTAAGGCACCGACGATCGCGGGACTGGGCGACACGCCCGCCGGAAATACCGGAAAACCGGCCGCCGGCACCACTGCGAACGCCGATAGCGGCGTAATGTTTGAAGAAGATTTTGCCAATGCCGCCGTCGGCCAGGCTCCGGCCAAATGGACCGTCAGCAATATCACCGGAATCGTCAAAAAACCCACGGGCCAGCCCGGCAACTGGCTGGCGATGAGCAAAGAGGGGCTTTTCTTTCCCGACTACGCCGTCCTTGCACTGCCGCCGAACTTTACGCTCGAGTTTGACCTCAGCTGGACTAAGAATATCTCGTATTACAGCCCGAGCTTTTACTTTCACCTCGGGGCGGCACCGTACGACAACACCCTCAAACGCTATGACCGCGCGCTCGTCAACACCAACTCCTACACATCGGCGAGGATGGAGCGTGTCGCCCTGTGGATCGACCCGCACTGGAACAACGAGATGGGCCGCTACGGCGTACAGGCGTTTGACGCCCGCGGCGGATATAAGTTTGATAAAACGGACAAGACGGCGATCTATTTTAAGGATAAGAACAACGTCAAGGTAAAGCTCGTCCGAACCGGCTCTCGGCTGGCCATCTATTTTAACGGGACCAAGATGACCGAGGATGCCCTGCTCGGCGAGAACACGATGTGGAACTTTTTCGGATTCGGGCTGAGCAGCGCGCCGAACGCCGACCCGAGCGACGAGTTTTATGTAACGAACATCCGGTTGACGAAATAGGCAGCTTTGCTTGGGGTGCGGGCCGGGCCGGCGACCTCGCCGTGCCGAATGCTTTTGTGAGATAGCAATCGGTCAGAGTGCAGAAACAGCCGGCTTGGGGTCGCATCCCGGCCGGCTGTACTTTTTATGTCACGATCGATTGGAATATCCCGTCGCGGTCAGATCAAATAACTTATTTCTTAACTAATCGGAAAATCCGACTCGACGAAGCAACTCCTTGTATCGAGGATCAGATCGGATCGAATCAAGTTCGGGTTCCACTTTCAGCCAGACCAGCTCCGAACTACGCGCGGCATACGCCTTTTCCAAATATTCGAACGCTTTGTCGGCGTTTCCAAGTTTCGAATACGCTACGGCAGTATAAAACGGTACCGGATCGATCTTGAGATCCAGTCTCGCCCGCCAATAACCATCTGAACCGCCGTTGATCGCGCCGCGTCTGATGCCTTTCAGAAGCTCTTTTCGGCGTTCGTAATCCGAGGCTGCTCGTTCGCCGGACTGAAATTGGAGCGTTAGTATTTTGTCTGATAGATCGACTGATTCGCCAAACATTCCCTTGGCAACGTAGGCAAACGACAGGAATTCATAGGTGCGGGCATATTCGGGATCCATATCCCTGACCTTGGTAAGAAGTTCGATCGAGGTATCGAAATCGTGCCTGTAATAATAGGTGTATGCCCTGTCTGTTTTGATCGGAAGCGAGAGCGGATCGAGCGACAAAGCCCGGTCATATTCTGCGATGCTCTCGTCAAAACGCCCCTGCATTGCCAGAAACTCGGCATACCAGTGGCGGGCGGTCGAACTATTCGGGTTAAGTTCGATCGCCCGGCGGTAGTCGCTTTCGGCACCTGAAAAATCCCAGTCGTAGTAACATTTGTTGATCGCCAATGCTGCATAAGCTTCGCCAAGGGAATCGTCGATCTCAAGAGCCTTTTGAATATTGCCGCGAATGACGGCGTTTTTCTCTGCCGTTGAAAGGTTGGGTTGTGCAAAGCCGCCGAGGGTAAGGGCATCGGCCAATCCGACATATGCCTGAGCGAAAGTGGGGTCCAGATCAATAGCGGACTTAAATAATTCGACGGACCGGATGAAGTCGGGGTTCGTTCTTTTATTCCAATAATAGCGGCCTTTGAGATACAGGTCGTAGGCCTTGGGGAGTGTTGATCGGCGATCTTCCTTGTCGTCCGGGCTCATGGCTGACGATCCAAACCTGAGGTTCTGGATGATCGCCCGTGAGATCTCAAGTTGTGTGGCAAAAAGTTCCGTACTCTGCCGCCTGAACTGCTGCCGCCAGAGCTTGGTATTACCGGTAAGATCGACCAATTCAGCACTAATAATGATCGTGTCGTCGCTTTGATCAATTCGCCCTGTCACGATCGCCCGAACATCCAATTCGCGGCCCGCGGCGGCCGGATCGGCCGATCTGTTGTTGAAGTTGTAGGCTGAATTACGGTCGACGACCCGAAGGCCCGGCTGTTTCGACAGATTGCCGATAATGCTGTCCGTTATGCCGTCCGCCAGATATTCGCTGGCCGAAGTTCTGGTTTCAAAGGGCAACACTGCCACCGAATCGATCCTATCAACGACCGGAGCGGGCGAAGGCCCACCTGCCTTTCGGCTGGCAACCCCGATCGCCAATATTGATAGCAGAAAGACCAATAAAACAACGACAGCAAATCTGCGTGAACCGAATGACCAGAAGCCCGGTCCGCTTGATCCGGTCGGGTGAACGGTTTCAGGCCCTGCAGACATCACCGTATCGGCCCCATTTTGCCCTGCATTATTCAACCGGACGGCGGGGCCTTTATCGACGCGATCAACTTGTGCGATGAAGCGATAGCCCTTTCTGGGGAGATTTTCGATATATCTTGCTTGCTTTGAATTATCACCCAGCAGCTTCCGAAGCGAGGCGACCGCAACGGTCAGGTTATTATCTTCGACAAAGCATCCGTCCCAGACCTTTTCAAAAAACTCGTTTCTGGTGACAACCTCGCCGCCGCGTTCGACAAGCAGGGGCAGCACCTGAAACGCTCGATTATTGATGTTCTGTTTCTGTCCTTCGCACCGGAGAGTTTCCTCAAGACTATCGAGTTCGAACGCGCCAAATCTATAAAAACGTGATCGTTTAGTTTCGATTGATCCGGAATTGGGCTGCATTAACGAAACATCTTATATCCATTATTAGATTTAACCCTAATTTAATAAGTTTTTAATTACTTTTCGGGCCTTCAGATCCTACCTTCTCTCATAGCGTAAATCCCCATACCACGGTTCACAACACAATGGTCATTCAAGGAGCGATCGAAATTATGAAAGATCAAATTTCCGCATTTAATAGCCCGATCCGGAGATCGAGTTCGTCTTTAACGATCGGTAGTTCATTCAGGGTATTAGCGTTGGGCTTGCTGTTGCTGATGGCGCTGACGTCGGCCTCTGCCCAGACAACCGCATTCTCGTATCAGGGCACACTTAATGTAGGCGGCAATCCGGCCAATGGGTCCTACGACCTGCAGTTCAAGATATTCGACGCCCTTACGGCAGGCACACAGCAGGGTGTGACCGTGACCAGGTCGGCGGTAGCCGTGGTCAACGGCCAGTTCGCCGTTTCGCTTGATTTCGGTGCGGGTGTATTTCCCGGCTCCGACCGATTTCTTGAGATCGCGGCTCAGCCCGCCGGCGGAGGGGGATTTACGACCCTTTCTCCCCGCATCCAGACACTTTCGACTCCGTACGCGATCCGGGCGGCGAGTGCACAATCGGCCGGGTTCGCGGTGGTCTCAGGAGGATTTTCGGGGCCGGTGACAGGAAACAATTCCACCGCGATAGTTTCGGCGTCGAACAACGCTCCGGGTATAACGCCGAATTCCGGAACACCGCCGGCGGCTCTGGTCGGCAGTGCGACGGGCTCGACCGGCCAGACAGTCGGCGTGTTTGGTACTGCGGAATCAGTGAACGGAATGGGTGTACTTGGTATCACCAACGGAGGAGGCGGCGGCGGAGCTCCGAGCGTTGGTGTGTTCGGCGTCGCCACCAGTTCGTCCGGCCCGGCGAACGGCGTAATGGGCGAAACGTCGAGCTCGAACGGTTGGGGTGTTCATGGTAATGCCCTTGCGACGACGGGGCCGGCGAATGGCGTTGTCGGCGACTCGTACAGTCCGAACGGATCGGCATTGGTCGGCAGGTCGTTTGGAACGGGCGACATCCTGACGCTGATCAGCACCGTAGCCGGAGGTAATCCGAAGGTAAGAGTGCTGGCAAGCGGCGAAATGGTCTCGCTCGGAAGCATCAATGCTTTCAACGGCTTCAGAAGTAGTTCAGGCCCGATCTCGGTCGGCGGCACGTCGGACCTGCCAATGTTTCGCGTTAATAATCTCGGGCAAATATCAACAATGGGGTCGATCACCGTCACCGACGCGCTGGGCACCACCGCATTATTCAAAGTGGATTCGGCGGGGCTTGTTTCACCAACACTCGGTTCGGCGGGTGCGACCGCTCTTTGTAAAAATGCGAGCGGCCAGATCTCGACCTGCTCGTCATCGTTGAGGTATAAAACGAATATCAATCGCTTTGGATTCGGCTTGAAACTCGTAAACCAACTCAACCCGATCACCTTCGACTGGAAGCAGGGCGGAATGCGCGACCTCGGCCTCGGTGCCGAAGACGTTGCGGCGATCGAGCCGCTGCTGGTCACATACAACGATAGAGGCGAAGTCGAGGGCGTCAAATATGACCGGATCGGAATCGTGCTCGTCAATGCGGTCAAAGAACAGCAGACACAGATCGAGGCACAGGACGCTAAGATCAAGGCTCTGGAAATGCAGCTTGAGGCATTTAAGGCACTTCTCTGTTCGCAAAACGCGTCGGCAGACGTTTGTCGGCCGAAGAAATAGAAGGGATCGTTATGCGTAAACTCAACTTGATAGTCGCGTGTTTGTTGCTGACCGTTTTGGCGGTCGGCGTTGCCCGTTCGCAGTCGGGCGGGACGTTTACGATCACAAGATCGGTGATCGCGGGCGGCGGCGGCAGTGCGGCGGGCGGGACGTTTACCGTCAACGGAACGATCGGCGAGCCGGTCGCCGGGACAGCCGCGACGGGCGGAACCTTTAGCCTGACCAGCGGTTTTTGGGGCGGCGGCAATAGCACGGCTCAGATCGTGCGTTCGCCATTCGATTTTGACGGCGACTCGAAGACCGACCTTTCGATCTTCAGGCCCGCACCCGGCGAGTGGTGGGTGTTGAGGAGTTCGGACGGCAGCAATTTCGCGACGCAGTTCGGAGCATCGACGGACAGGCTCGTGCCGGTCGACTTTACCGGCGACGGCAAGACGGATGTGGCGTACTGGCGGCCGTCGACGGGGTTCTGGTTCGTGCTGCGAAGCGAGGATTTCACGTTCTTCGCCTTCCCCTTCGGGGCAAACGGCGATATTCCGGCTCCGGCCGATTATGACGGCGACGGCAAGGCCGACGCGGCCGTCTTTAGGGCGTCTTCGACGACGTGGTTCATCAGCCGCTCGACGGGCGGCACGACGATACAGGCTTTCGGCATCCCGACCGATCTGCCCGTCCCGGCGGATTACGATGGCGACGGCAAGGCTGACATCGCCGTCTGGCGGCCGACGGGAACGAGCGGGGCCGAGTGGTGGATACTCAAGAGTGCGGGCGGCTCGTTTGCCACGCAGTTCGGCCAGCCGACCGACAGGGCCGTACCAGGCGATTACAGCGGCGACGGCAAGACGGACGTGGCGTACTTTCGGCCGTCGACCGGCCAGTGGTTCGTGCTCCGGAGCGAGGACCTGACGTTCTACGCTTTCCCCTTCGGCACGCCGGGCGACGTCCCGGTCCCCGGCGACTATGACGGCGACGGCAAAACGGACCCGGGCGTTTACCGGCCGTCGAACTTTAACTGGTTCGTCAACCGCTCGACCGCCGGCATCCTCATCCAGCAATTCGGCATCGCCGGCGACCTCGCCGTGCCGAATGCTTTCGTCAGGTAAAAACGGCATAGTTCACGAGCCGGCAAAAAACCGCCTGAGATGGCGGTTTTTTCATTTCAATAATAAAAAATTTCGCGAATTGTGACGTACGTCATATTTAGCGATGCAGGTTATGTGAAAATATTCACAGAATAACTTCCGGAGGCAAGGCGATGTTCGTAAGCCACATTTCCGGGCGCATCCCGACGGCCGATCGGCCGTTCACTCCACGAGCGTACCCGCCGCCTCCGAAGGAGATCCCAAACACATTACAGGAACTGAGAAAGCACCGGCCGACACAGCGGTGCTTTTTTGTGCTTTGTGCAGAGGCACGTACGGGGGACATCATGAACATCAGGAACTCAATCATACTGATCGCAGCTTTTCTTTTAATTTCACTGATACCGGTGACAGTGCCGGGCCAGACCTGCATTCCGGTGCCCAGCGGCGCCGTCTCCTGGTGGTCCGCTGAAGGCGACGGAAATGACCGATATGGCCGCAACAATACCGTACTGGTGGGCGACACGGTATTTGTTCCGGGAAAGGTCGGGCAGGCATTCAGTTTTGACGGATCGGGCGACTACGCTCAGGCGGCGGCCACATCGTCGTTACCTGTCGGGGCGGCACCGCGAACGGTCGAACTATGGTTTCGGGCGCCGGCGACCCCCGGCGAATCGGGACTGTTTCAATACGGTGCGGCAAACACCGGAAATATGTTCGGCCTGATAACATCCGGAAACGCTCCCGGCAAGCTCTATTTCTACGGGCACAGTGCGGATCTCCCCGGCACGACGACGATCGCACCAAATATCTGGTATCACGGTGCGGTGACCTATGACGGGACGACGGTAAAGCTCTATCTAAACGGCCAACTCGAAAATCAAGCGGCGATCGGGTTGAACACAGTGATCGAAAGCTACGGCATGTTGATCGGCCACCGTGCGGGAGGTTCGTTCTGGAACGGCCAGATCGACGAACCGACGGTATACGACCGGGCACTCTCCGATTCCGAGATCGCCGCGATCTATAACGCCGGCAGTGAGGGCAAATGCGTGATCCATTGTTCGCCCGTGCCAAACGGAGCGGTCGGCTGGTGGCCCGCTAACGGCAATAGCAACGACATTATCAAGGGCAACGACGGTACGCTCGTCAACGGCGTGACATACGCCGGCGGCAAGGTCGATCAGGCATTCAGCTTTAGCCAGGCAAATCAACAGTACGTCTCGCTGCCGCCGACAGCCGCTAGTTTGCTAAACAACTCGAATGGGTCGATATCTGCGTGGGTCAATCCGTCGGCGGTCGGGGAATATGATATGGTCACCGCTTTCGGCTCGGGCAACCCGGGCGAGGCGGTCGGTATCGCGGTAAATAACGGCAACGTCCGCATCTATCATCACAATGACCCGTTCGACTGGCAGACGGCGATTCCGGTCAGCATCAATACCTGGACACACCTCGCTTATACCTGGGACGGCACGACCGAGCGGCTCTACAAGAACGGTGCCCTCGCCGACAGCCGGGCCCGAAACTTTAACTATGTCACAGGCAACGCACGCATCGGCTTCGGATTTATCAATGACGCTTCGGTCTTCTTCCCCGGACAGATCGACGAGGTCGCGATCTTTGACCGGACGCTCGATCCGGCCGAGGTGATCGCCATGTTCAACGCCGACAGTGCCGGAATGTGCCCGCACTGTGCATCACCGGCGGCCGGACTGATAAGTTGGTGGCCGGGTGAGAATAACGGCAACGACATTGCCGGGACGAACAACGGAACGCTTGTAAATGGCGTGTCGTTTGCCGGCGGCAAGGTCGGCCGGGCGTTCAACCTGGACGGTATTGACGATAAGGTCACGATCCCGGCTTTCGACATGGGCTCGGACTGGACTGTCGAAGGCTGGGTCAACCCGATCGCCTGCACGGACAGTCTCGGTAATTGTCCGATCTTCGCCCGAAGCGACGGCAATCAGGACGGCCTGCTGCTGGCGTATTTTGGCTCGGCGCATCCGCTCGCGGGGCAATTTGCGTTCGATATCGGAAACGGCTCACAGTGGCAGCTGACCCTCTATTCCGGAACGACCTATGCGACCAGCGGCTGGCATCATATCTCCGCCGTCAAGAGCGGCGATACCTACACGCTCTTTGTGGACGGTATCCAAAAGGCTCAGCAGACGGCCGGCGGTATCTCGACCAACTATCAGTCGAGGAATATCGCCCTCGGCAATTGGAATTACGGCAGTGCCGCGTTCCTACGCGGTCTGATAGATGATGTCAGCGTTTACAACACGGGTTTGTCGTCTGCCGACATCATGAAGATATTTAACGCCGGCCAGGCCGGCAAGTGTAGCTCGTGTGCTCCGCAATCGACCGGAGCGATCAGCTGGTGGCGCGGTGAGGACAATGTACACGACGCGGTCGGCGGCAACTACGGCGTACTGCTCGGCGGTGCGACATTTGCCCCGGGCAAGGTCGGCCGTGCGTTCAGCTTTAATGGTTCGACCGCAGCGGTGCGCATCCCCGACAGCCCGACCCTCGATGTGACGACTGAGTTTACGATCGGAGCGTGGGTCAAGCCGGCCACGATCCCCAATTATCCGAACGGAGCCTTGGTGATCTCAAAGGTCGGCCCGATCGGCAATCTGAACGGATACCAGATGACCATATCGAATATTGGCGGCGCTAATAAGATATGGTGCGGGTTCAACACCGGCGGCAACAATTGGCCGCAGTACACCGCCACAGGCGGAAACATTACGGCCGGCGAATGGACCTACGTCGCCTGTACCTACGACCACAATACGCTGGCGGTGTACCAAAACGGCGAACAGGTCGGTTCCAGCGTGATCGGCCCGGTGACAGTGGCAAATACGACATCCAATATTAAACTCGGCAGCGATGATGTCGCCCAGCAGTTCTACAACGGTTTGATCGACGAACCGATGATCTACGGCAGGGCCCTTACCACGAATGAGATCCGTTCGATCTACGAAGCGGGCAGTCTCGGCATTTGCCAAACGGCACCGCCGTTGACGCCGTCGTGCGGTGTTATCCCGCCGGGAATGATCTCGTGGTGGCGAGGCGAAAACAACCCGCTCGACAGGCGCAAGGCAAACCCCGGAACGCTCTGGGGAACTACGGCCTTTTCGCCGGGTAAGGTCGGCAAGGGATTCGGTTTTGCCGCGGGCAATGAGGCAGTCGACGTCGGCACGTGGTTCGACCGGCAGGTGTTTTCGATCGAAATGTGGGTCAAGCCAAATAACGGTCAGATCCAGTTTGCGGACATCATCGACAATAATCATTCGTCATCGCCGCTACGGAGCTGGGTGCTCGAGGATCTCAATACGGGGAACGTCTTTCAATGGTACTCGGCCGACTTTCCGGCCGGGACCAACATACTGTTTGAACTCGTTCCTGACACGTGGCAGCACATCGTCATCACACGCGACGCCAATCGTGTCA
The DNA here is from genome assembly GCA_937941715.1 of uncultured Chloracidobacterium sp. Taxonomy (GTDB): domain Bacteria; phylum Acidobacteriota; class Blastocatellia; order Pyrinomonadales; family Pyrinomonadaceae; genus OLB17. The sequence continues at coordinate 29,345 of CALDGX010000041.1, forward strand.
CCCGCGGCTATCTTAACCGCTCGCTTGTCGGTACGGTAACGACGTCGAGCGACATTCCGTACGACAGCTCACAGCATCTGCGGATCGGCAATTGGTACGGCGGCAACCGTGCATTTAACGGCACGATCGACGAAGTGACGATCTATAACCGGCCGCTCTCCGAGACCGAGATCGCCGCCCTTTACAACGCCGACAGCTACGGCAAGTGCGTCGGCACGCAGACGATGGCGGATATGGACGGCG
>CALDGX010000042.1 GCA_937941715.1 uncultured Chloracidobacterium sp.
TCGAGCATCTTGCAACGGAACGAGATTCTGAACACGTTAATAGTACTCTCGGGTTTGAGCGCATTGAACTTGAGAGTACACATCTAAACTTGCTCGCTTCCGAAATTTCCGTGGAAGAGATGAAGCACTGGGCTGAGGTCAAATTTCCGGCACTGGACGATGCCCTGGAAAATGGCATTTCGCCCTCCATAATTCTAAAACTTTTTAGGGCAAAAGCTGATAAGCCGATCGAGAACGATGTGAAAGGAAAGGAGCTAAATTACGAGGACCTGCGAATCGCATCCGCATATCTTGAGTACCAGCTAAATCAACCTGAAACGAGACTTCGACATTTCAACGGACGGTATCGAGACTACGCACAGATGTTAGATCGCTGTCAGTCGCGTGAGGAAGTTATCGAAGCGTCATCAAGGATACGGATTGAAAATGCCTCTGTGGGGCTTCAAAAGCTACAGAATGCCCAGAATCGAGATACTAAGAACCTTCCGACTCTGACGCAAAAAGAAATGCAGATGTTGTTTACCGAGCAGTCGCCCCGGCACTACGCATCCGAAATGATCGTCGCGAAACTTAACTACGCCGGTGACCGCGAGACAACAAAAGCAAGAACTGAGGCTTTGAAAAGAGGCGAGATCGCACGCAGCCCAGAGGCCCAGCAATTGATCGAAAGTCTGGAATCTCGAATGGAAAGAAAGTACCTGAACGATTCCTTATCAGCAACAAAGCATTTTCTGCAAAGTCTCAAGACCCCGAATGAGGAACTCCGCTTCAAAAACAAATTCGACCACAGTGAACTTTACAGCAAACTGCCGCCGGCGGAGAGGGATTTAGTTTATCAAGTGGCCACCGAGCAGAAGGAAAAGCTAGAAACAACGGCCAGACTGACCGCCCAAGAATCGAAAGGTCCCGTCATCGACGGAACTAACCAATCCACGCCCGATCTCCAACCAGGCAAGCTTCAAGCAGCGCTGAAAACCGAGCTACTCGAATTGTCACTCGCAAACGCCGATCCGAAGTTTGTTCAGGAACGAACCCGGGTAATTTTAACGGATCATTTGAGTTCGGTTGGAGCAAGAAGTGCGAATAACGAAGTGCGACAATTGCTGACTTTCGAACTCAGCGGCATTGTTAATCAATTTAATGACAAGGAGCTATCCAAAGATCGTTTTCCATTCTCCACGCAGTCGGTGTCCGCAGACGTTCGAAGTCGGGATGACCATTTTCGAACTACGTCCGAGCGTATTCGGTAGCTTAACTACGCCTCGATTTACCTGATCGGCAAACCAGAAGCCTAGAGCTTTTCAATAAGTTCATCCTTTATGAAATTAAATGCCTCATTAGCATCATAGTGTTCCGTTGGTCTCAACAACGCCCGTGTATCGCCGAGGAACTCGTCGTCCTGCATCTTGGTTTCGAGGTTCCGGAGAAACTGTTTTCTTGTTGGCGGATTGTCTACGGAAAAAGCGATATACTTTCGATAAACTTCAATGATCTGTTGAGAATCTGGCCGTTGCTCTTGATACGCCTTGTAAAGATCGTAGAGGTCGCGCCCTTTGCGACGCTGATACAGAGCCCTAAGCTTTGTTCCGAGAAGCTCTTCGATCCTGTACGTGACAATATCGGTACTTCCGCTAAACCAGTCAGATTCCGTTGCAAAGGGAAACTCCTGCAAGCCCATCACGTTAAAATGTTCGCGGCAGTTTATTTCGACTTTTAGTTTCAAAGGTTGGACCGGAGGTATTTCCGATTCGAATCGAAAACGCAGAGTATTATTGTCTTTCCTCTGAGCCACAGATGCAGGACCGACGAATTCAAGCCTGCTTTGAAGGCGGGCGAGCGTTTCTTTAATTGGTTCGGGTCTGATCTGAACGAGATCGATGTCTTCGGAATACCGAGGTTGCGGATTCAAATAAAGTTTATGAAGAGCGGTGCCGCCGCGAAACGCTAGTCGTTCGCGTAGAAAATCATCCGAAAAGATTTCCACAATAGCGCGTGTGATCACAAGGTCCTGCTCGACCTGTTCATTTGTCTGCCATGGGACGAAATTGGCCCATTGGGTGATATATGCGATAGGAATCACTATTCGGTATCTATCGTTTCATTTACAACTACATTCCATCTCGTTTCAACCGGAAATCCACGTTTCCTTTTTGTTGTACTTAATGGCACAGGAAAGAACTTTTCGACATTTAACGCCGCGGCTTTATACAGCCCGTCGGCGAGGGACTCCGCTCCTGTTGCTGTTTCGAGCAGATAACCGAGCCGCTGAATTACAGCAGTTGGAACGAACTGAATAAACTCGTTGTTTAGTTTCTCGATACGGATCGCTTCGGTCAGCTCTGAGAGCACTTCAACTACTCGGTTCAAACCGCCGACTCTTTTATGGTGCTGCACCAAATCGGCAGCAGTAAGTTCTGGCGAGGAAATCTTAACAACTCCAGTTTCGGTCTTTCGGTTTTCGAGAAGGTCATCTGGGATCTCTTTTCTGGTTATGTAATTTACCTTTATCCCCTTCTTCACGGTCGGCCTCATGGGCGGTAAACTCGTAAAAACAAAGAACTCTTGAGGAACCTGGTGAGCCGCGCCGTAAAATGCAGCAGCGTTTAGAAGGCCAACGTAATAAGAACGATCCAAGAAACGCATTAGTCCGTCAATGAATAGTGCCGGCGGAAGAATCCCGCGTGAAGAGTATTGAGGCGTGACAATAACGTAATAGCCCTTGTGGGCGGAAATTATGGTGCCCTTTCGTGATAATCGGTTCAGAGAACGTTTGATCGCGGTTTCAGAATACTGCGGCAGTTCACTCTCAACTCGATCCAGAGAGAAAGCGCTCCGGCCGAAAGCAATTTCCTTATCTACCCATTCTTCGACTCTAAGTTGCGAACTTTGTGATCTCATGAAAGTAATCCTTTGCACAAAGTACCACTTTTCGGTACTTTTCGCAAAGAAATACTTTACTTCGCATTCGAGTACACCGCTTTGTGATCTACCTGCTCAACCATTCCTCTAAGAGCCAGATCCTGTTCGATCGGTAACAACCGGGGTAATTTGCCGACATCTTCTACAGTGAGAGCGGCTCCTTTCCATGTTCTTCTTTTCATAGGCGTTCCTACTAAAAATAAGGTTGATGCCTCCTCACGCTCTTTGCCGATTGGGATGGCCCAGAGAGTGAACCGATTCTGGTCAATTCTTGAGTAAAGATAGAAGTAGTTTCTGTGGATCATTGAATGTCCGTCCGAAACGTAATTTCGATCCTTCTTTTCCCAGACGACACCTTCGAGATCTTTCAGCTTTGCTGGGAACGAACCGCGTTTTTGGTGGAACTTCACCAGATCTCTGTTCATCGATGCGGTTGCGTCAACGGGGATTTCTGAGCTTCGCTTTCGTTCCTGCGACCAAAGGGAGTAGACATAGACGCCGATCAACATTGTGAGGGCCAGCGGGGCTAGGATGAGCGAGATCTTGAGTCTATTTAACATGCGTTTTAGATCGATGCGTATTCAATCACCAAAGAACCTCCATTGCCTTGGGCAGAAAAGTATCCCACCTCGACAGGAAGGTTGTTGAGAGCGTTATAAACTGGGTCCTTTTTCACCGATTCACCGTCAAAGTGATGTTCCAGCGAGTCAAGTGCTGGCTCTTTTCCAGATAGAAAAGCCAGTTCGGAAAGACGTTCGTTCGAACAGATTCGATCGACCTCAGATGAGATAACTCTTTTGAGGGCTGCCTTGTCATGTTCGGCAGCCTGGTTAGCATGGCCCGAGTCTGTAAACGAGAATTGAGGATCAATATCTCCAAGGTGGATCTCGCGGGGTGTGCCTTTGGTCGCGGCCGAATAAGTGTTTCTATGAATCGCAAAAGGCGGGTATGCAGCGCGGATCGGCGGGGCGGTGTCGCTGATAATCAACACTTCGGAATGAGCTGCTGTTTGTCGAATCTCATTCGGCAGCATGAGGGCACGCTTTTGCTCCGCGTATCTGGTGTTGTCCTGTTTCTTTCCCGGAAAGTCCTGAAATGTTTTTGAGAAGATCGTCGTTTCGCCCAGCTGCTTTGAGGCGTACTCGGCAGTCACATCGTCAAGGCCAGGCAGAAAGATCTTGGTCATTATGGTGCCGAGTATCGCATTCGCCTGCTCACGACCGTATTGGTCGTACATTTGAGGTAAGTCCTGGTATCCGAGACCGAGTCCAACACCGCGTCCACGCCCGATACCTGATATTCTCTTAACCTCCGATACATTCAACTGGTAAGCCTCGTCTATGAGAACAAAGCACGGATGCTCTGGTTCATTTACACCATCGAGCCTCATTTCCATAACGGCTTGTCCGATGAAGGTAGCGATAAACTCTTTATAGACGTCGGCGGCCCCTTCCGAGACGACAAGGTAAATTGCTGTACCCGGTTTGCGAAGGTCTGCGAAGTTTATCGAACGGCAACCAAGTGCAGTTTCGTCTTTGGTTGGCGGCATCATCACCATCCGAGCAGGTGCAAGTGTGAACGGTCGAAGCTTGTTGTACAAACCTATCAAAATGGATCCGCGAGTCTGAACCGGTGCCTGGCGAAAAGCCAAATACGCTTGTTTCGCGTAGAGGCTTGGCGAATTCATCATCGCATCGTTGAAGGCCTGATCGCCGTCGCCGCTCAGGAAGAGCAGAAAGTCGGCCGCGAACGCTGGGATAGCTTTCTCACGGTAAACTTCAGCGATGTGAAGCAAAATTGCCGTCAAAGCTATCTGTTCGGCATCACCCCAGAAAGGGTCGGCATTCGTCCGGCGTCGGCCTTCTATACCGAGCATCATCCCGGCAATCTGACACGCAAACGCAGGATCGTTTCGACATTTTGGAATGAAGTTCCA
>CALDGX010000043.1 GCA_937941715.1 uncultured Chloracidobacterium sp.
CCGAGGAAAAGCTCTCCAAATTATGAAGCTGTTTTGAGTTGTAGATGAAAAACCGCACACGCTTGCCATAGTCTTCCAGGAAATGGTCGGCGGTGATTTCAAATGACTTATGAACGCCCTCTCGGATTGCGATGCTCGGCACTACAACGATGAACTTGCTCCAACCGTATTGCCGGTTTAGCTCAAACATCGACTTGATGTAGCAGTAGGTTTTGCCGGTTCCGGTCTCCATCTCGACATCAAGGTTGATCGGACAACCTGTTCGAGTATCACCAACAATCGCCGACGAAATAGGCAGGTTTTGGTGACGCTGAACCGCCTGAATGTTCTCCAAAAGCTGAGACGACGTGAGACGAACATCTTCGTTTTTGAAGCCTGCTACCTCGAGAGAACTCAAAAGCGTTGCTACCCCTTCGCGGCCCGGATCGACACGATACTTTACGCCAGCACTAGCAGGCTGCCCTTTGAAGCAATCCACGACCGCGTTGACGGCCTCAGTCTGATATTCCTGTTTTTTGAATTTCAGCTTCATTTATATGGACTTGACCTCAGTTGTGGGTGATATCAGTTTGAAAATCTGTTCGACGTTTATCTTGGCCGCGTCGGACGCGAAACCGGAATCGCGGAAGACGACGCGGAGAGGTTTGCGGTTTGCCAGCTGCTTTACAAAATCCTCGTCAATGCCTGTGTCGAAGCATGCTACAAGGGCGTTGTTGTCCACAAAGAAGACGGTTCTGTCAGATACAGTTTCCTTGCTGATCGGCAACGCTAGGTCAACTCCCCAGTCGAGAAGAACTTGGAACAATAGGTCTTCTGATGTGCGGTCTTCCTTTATGTTACCAACTTGGTCGAGAAGGTTCCGCTGTTCCGCGCTGTCGGGCGAGTAATAGACATCCTTCATATTGGATGTATCGACCTTTAGCACGCGAAAGCCGATGTCGAGATTTGCACCCATCAGCCCGGCTTCTTCTTTGATCTTTTTGCCCGCACGGCGGATACGTTCTTTGCCGATCTCGGCGATTGTTTTGTATCCGGCTTTAGAGGCTTCGCTTTCCTCCTCAGGCTCTTCAGGAAGTTGGACCATGATGAAAGATCGATTTCCTCCATCTTCTTCATTGAGTTTCATAACCGCATGCGCGGCCGTGGCCGAACCAGAAAAGAAATCGACTATTAAGTCTCCGCTTTGGCAAACCGGAGATATAAGTTTCTTAGCGACTGCGAGTGGCTTGGGGTTGTCGAAATACAGGTCAATCTCTTGAAAAAGAGCATCGTCACTACCTCCAAAATACAAAAGGGAAGGAACATTTTCCTGTGTGTTTTCCCGCAATAAATATTTTCGGTTCGGCTGTGTAGTGTGATCCGTGCCAAAGAGAATAAGATTCGCTTCTAGAAGTTTTTGCATGGTCGCGCTTGGGTTCCGCCAACCACGGTCTGGAACTGGACAAGCCTGACCTGTTGTTGGATGAATCAGCGGGACGTGGTAATCCGCAGGGGCAGTCTTCTTGTTCGGCCACGCCATTGAGACAGGACGGTAAATCTCGCCGGCAGCATCAATCAAATTATAGGCTTTCTCGCCACCTGAAAATTCCTGAGTCGCTATCCAAGCTTTGTATTTTGAGCGGACTTCATTCGTAACCCCACCTGCTTGCTTAATCAAATCAGAGGCTTTTTGCATCATGGCGGCAGCGTTTTCTTTCGTTCTACGAAAATCTACCTTTTCTTTGAATGCTGCACGATCCTTACAGTAGATTGAGATTAACTCGTGTTGTTGGGCAACCCCCGTTGCATCACCTTTTGGATTTCTTTTATCCCAGATGATAGTGCCGACATTATTCTGCTCACCGAGCACTTCTGATAACAGTTTTTCTAAATTCGGGTATTCGTGTTCGTCGATATGAACCACAATCACCCCCGTATCCGCGAGAAGATTTCGAGCCAATCGCAATCGTGAGTACATCATTGTCAGCCAATCTGAATGAAAACGACCGTTTGTCTCCGCATTTACCACTAGCCGATTTCCTTCCTCATCTTTCTGCATCGAACGCTCAAAATACGCATCCTTATCCTCGGCAAAATCGTCTTCGTAGATAAAATCGTTTCCGGTGTTATACGGCGGGTCGATGTAGATCATCTTGACCTTGCCGAGATATGTTTCCTGGAGCAGTTTGAGGGCGTCGAGATTGTCGCCCTCGATGTAAAGGTTTTTTGTGGTGTCGAAATCGACCGATTCTTCGCGGCTGGGGCGAAGCGTTTTGGCGATCGGTGCATTTGCTGTCAACAACGCTTCGCGTTTGCCCGGCCAGTCCAGATGATACCGCTCCTGCGGCCCTTCGACGATATTCCCCGAAAGCTCCTGCCGAAGCTGGTCAAAATCTATCGCCCGTTTTAGATTCCCGTTTTCGTCTTTTGATTCCGTAACGCAATTTGGGAAAAGCTCCGCGAGACGGGCGATATTCTCGTCGGTAAAATCAGGAGTGCGCATTTTTAACTTTTCCATAAATCAGATCGTCAACAAGTGATTGTATATCTCGACCATCGCGAGCGTATCGCGATGGCAATAGGCCTCAAGGTCACGAAAGGTTTTGTCTCGCTCTTCCTGCGTTCCGCGACCGGTCGCCGCGTGATACCACTTAATAGAGGCCGTCAGGCCATCAGCAATATCCATTCCTTCGTACGAAAGGTCTGTAATCACGGGAAGCACCTTTTTTATCGAGTCCCGACCGCGAAAGCGAGGGTGCATGTATAAACGTCGCGAGAAAATCTTTCGAAGATCGTAAACATTCTCATTGAGCTTTTCTAGAAACGGAGCATAGTCCGGAAACATCTCACCCATTTCTGTATTGCGTGTTTTTTCAAAGCCTTCGCTCCAAATAATAATGGTGCCAGTTCGTCCATTAAGATCTTCGTGAAGACGCTCGACAATCTCCTCTGTAGGATGGCGCCCATCATTTCTCGATAGATGATATGAATGCCTTGTTTCGGCTCCCGGCTCATCGATTGTGTGGAGGGAATACTGAAACACCATTTGCTGGTAAGGTCGAGTGCTCTTAAACTTCGGCACCGCGGGATTGAAGCTCTCGTAGTCAAGAAAATTTAACGGAAACGTGAGACCGTCGATCTCGCCTTTGATAGTTTCCTTATCGATATATGGCTGTCCGGAACGCTCGACTGCAACTATCGCCGCCTCACGATCGGTCAAGGCAAAGTCAGTTGGTATGTCAGTTAAATTCAGTATGCCGTCTGTTAGGAGGGTGTTAAGTTTCTTCGAACCAGCATTGAAGAGATTGGAAACATTGTATTCGGGAATGTCTGGATAATGCCTCAAAATGAACCGGCAACCTAGCTTATTGGCTTTGCAGTATCCGATGAGACTCGCGGCTGGCTCTGTTTCGTCCAAGGCTGCGGTAGCGATCTCGATCTGCTGCTCTATGGAGCCTTTATTCTGGCTTACGAACTCAGTCTCGTCGGAGCTAGTTAATAGGCTTTGAACATCCAACTCACCATTGAATACATATGAGTTGTCGAGAAAAATAAGGTGACCTTTTCTGACGTTAAAACCAGCCTTTTCAGCCACAATGCACTGGAAAGTCAGATCTATCTGATACTCTTCTTTGGCCTTTGTCCCAGACTTGACCTCATATATCTCAATCTCCTCGGTAACTTTATCGGTAAGTACGATGTCGGCCTTGGCGTATAAGGTGTCGGTCTGAAATTCCGTACCAAAGTCGACGGTAACATCATTGCGGTCTTTGAAGCCGGCCAGAGTCGTAGCTAAACCCTCAACCTCATAACCAGCTTCCCGGCGGAGTTGATAATCGAGCGACGGCTCACTTTTCTCCTCAGGAAAATGGTGGTCAAGCCAGTACTCATTCTTGCAAGTCAGGAATCTCTGAAAATCAGATTTAGTCAGCATATCGTTCCAGTTTGTCTATAGCCGTTCGAAGTTCTCGCAGGATGCTATTTAACTCGACCTTGCGATTGAACTGCTTTTCCTTCTGCATTCGAGCTTCTATCTTCGCGGCCTCATTTTCTTTACTCCGAATTTCAGAAAGCCGTTGCACTTGGGCCCTAATATCTTCGCCTGCCTTTCTAGAAGCCGGCATCAATCGGCGAAGCATCTGTTCGTATAAAAGGCTGAGATCCAGAGCGACGGGTAAAACCTCTCGTCGAGCACTTTCCTTTTGCCAACCGCTTTCAAAATAAATGTCCGTAACCCATTTATTCGAGTCACCCTCGCTTGGACGTTTGAAAGCAGCCTTTGTTTTAATCTGCCCCTCAAAAATTAGCTCATAGACGATCGGGAATGGTATTGCCGTATCGATGCAACGTAAGACCTCTTCCCGAACCTCCGGGGTTCTTAGCGTAATCGAGAAAATCTCGATCTCGGGAACATCCTTTTTTGCTCGGAGATTGACCGTTTCGGGCGACAGCTTGTATTGCCAGACTATCTTGTCTATCTGCTTTACAAATTTATCACGCAACGCCGCTGAGGGCTGTGCATGTTCGTAGATTTTACTCTTCGGGACAATGCGTCCAAATTCTGATTGTATGGGATATGAGAATAACATCGCATCATCCTTCCTTTTGAACGACGACAAACGCGATAAGTTCAAAATCGTCAAGACCAGAAACGGTCTCGACGAGAGCCGTCGTTTTCCCTACACTGAACAAGCTATCGAGATCGCTATCTTCTTTTATATCGATGATGGAGTTGATGGCCTTGCCCAGCAACTCGGAATATGGCTCCATATTGCGCCCATCGTCGGTTGCCTGATTGAATATCTTACAAACGTCCGCAATCGGTTCCTTTTTGCCTGAGCACGCATTGCGAACCATATCGAGAAGGCGTTTAACTTCCGTGTGGTCGGTTATCACTCCGCCATCGTTTCCGACATAGACCAGATAATACGGATGCAGGCGATTATGAAGGGCCACACGGACACCCTGATTTCGATTGCGAAGAGCGAAAATGACACCGGGGTTTAATCCGTTTTCATTTGGCGGAACGACCGCATGCAGTCCATTTGGCAAACCGCCGAGGTCGGTGTTGACCTTGACGTAATTCAGCAAATCCATGCGGAAATCATTCAGGCCAAGATCTGTAATGGAAACGCCAGTTTTGAGATCCTCCATTTCGATGACCTCTTCCTGAAGTCGCCGAAGCTGCTCCTTGCGATACGAAAGATCATTTGCTTTGGCGCTCAATGGATTGTCGTCACCGGTTGCCGTCACATCCGCGATGACCATCCGGTTTTCAACCCGCTCTTTGAGGTTGATATATTCATCCAGCGTAATATCAGGCCAGTAATTTACTAACTGGATACTCTCATTCTGCGAACCGATACGGTCAATGCGCCCGAAGCGCTGAATGATCCGCACCGGATTCCAATGTATGTCGTAATTGATTAGATAATCGCAGTCCTGAAGGTTTTGCCCCTCCGAAATACAATCAGTGCCGATGAGAAACTCAATCTCTCGCGGTTCACCGGGTAAGACAGCGGCTTTCTCTTTTGATCGCGGAGAAAAGAGCGTCAGGATTGACTGGAAATCATAATGTTTTTCGAGCGTGGATTTTGGGCTATCGCCGCCAGTAACCTTTGCGGTGTGTAGGCCGTGCTTTACGAGAAAATGACTCGCAATATGCTCGTATAGATAATTTGCCGTATCCGCAAAGGCGGTAAAAAGCAGAACCTTTTTGTTTCCCGGATTGATCGGCGAGGTAAGTTTACTCTCAAGTTCGACTTTCAGATGCTGGAGTTTTGAATCGTCAGCGGGCGAGACTTTTTCCATTTCCTCGATCAGATATTCGATTACATCGAGGTCCGCTTTTAGGTCATGCTCCCAACGCGGAAGATCCATATCGGAAAGACTGATTTGCACTTTGCCGCCAATCTGCATTTCTTCGTCGTCCGGGTCCGGGAAATCGTCATCTTCGGGTTCGGCATCTTCGTAAGCCAGCGAGACATCAGTGATGCTCAAGTCTTTGCCGCCTTGTTGAAAGGCCTCGATTTGACCAAGTGTCCGAAGATGGTTGGCTTTTAACTTTTTCAAAGTCAAACGAAAAGCCTCGACCGAGCTTTCGAGCCGTTTTAGCAGATTGATGGTCATCAGGGCCTGAAGGCTCTTTTCCCGATCGGCTTGTCTAAATTTGCTCTTTCCCTCGTGGACTTCGGTGTCGTACATCGCTTCGTATTTGGCGAGTCGACTATCGAGAATGTAAAGAATCGGAGCATACACCGCGAGTTTCATCAGGGTAAGCTGACCAAATATTTCGTTGAAACCGATCACATCATCCCGACTGGTTAAAGGACAGTGATGTGAGATGGGATGACGGCGTTCGGGAAAGTTGCCGATGTCGCTGGTATCGTAATATTTCTCAATGTGCTTACGCGACCGGGCGATAGTTACGCTGTCGAGCAGTTCAAAAAAATCGAAATCCAGTGATTTCATTATCGTCTCAGGGGTTCGTTCCTCAGGCGGAAGTTTTGACCAGACGTTAAAGGCCGACTGAGCACGGCGAAATATTTCTTCAACACTCCGTTCCGTTTTCAGATTTCGGCTAAGGTTCTCGGATTCGCCTTCGTAAGCCAAAGCGAGCTGATTGCGCAGATCAGCAAACCTATTATTCACCGGGGTCGCCGACAGCATGAGAACCTTGGTCTTGACACCCTGTTTGATAACCGAGTTCATCAATTTTTGGTACCGAGTTTCTCGCTCCTTAAATGCTTCGTTTGTCCGAAAATTGTGCGACTCATCAATGACGACTAGATCGTAGTTTCCCCAATTGATCTTGTTTAACGGCAAGCCCAGCGAATAGCCGCTTGTGCGCTGTAAATCCGTGTGACATAGAACATCGTAATTGAACCGATCTTTGGCAAAAATGTTGGTCGTTAAATTGCCTTTATAATTCGTCCAGTTTTCCGCGAGTTTTTTTGGGCACAGAACCAGTACGGATCGATTGCGAAGCTCGTAGTATTTGACAACAGCGAGGGCCGAGAACGTTTTACCAAGGCCAACGCTGTCTGCCAAGATACAGCCGCTAAAGGTTTCGAGCTTGTTTATGATCCCGGTCGCCGCATCTTTTTGGAAATTAAATAACTTGTTCCAAACCAAGCTGTCCTGATAACCCGTCAGATCGTTTGGCAAAACATCTTCGTTCAAATCTTCAAGAAACTCATTGAAGATATTAAAAAGCATCAGGAAATAGATTCGTTCCGGCGAGTTTTCCTTATAGACCGAGGCGATATGTTCGCGAAGTCTAGAGGTGACGTCTTCGAGTTTGTCCGTGTCGTTCCATATCTGGTCAAAGAGATTCAGATAGGTATTCGTGTACAAAGACTCATCAAATTTATTCACGATGTTCGATACCGCGTTACCTTGCTCGTAACCGAGATCGACCGCCGTGAATCCGTGAAGTGGCATATAAACAGCTTCAGATTCGCCGTCTACCACACACGCGAACTGCTGCATTGCTGCCTTGCTCCGATTCGACCGAAATTTAGCTTTTCGACACATCCAATCAGCGCATTCTTTGGCAATCGCCCGCTGAGTTAGTTTGTTTTTAAGAAGAATTTCAAACTCGCTGCCATAGAAGTCGCGTTCTCGTTCAAGTTTAGGAATGTGAAATTCTCGTCGCTCTTTTCTGATCTTGTCAGTGACCTCATCAGGAACAAAAGTTGGGGATGTAAAGACAAATTCCACCGATTCAACTCTTTCAAGCTCTTTTCTTAGTGCTTCAAAGGCGTATATCGAGAAGCACGACGCAGCAATTTTCAATTTTGATCCCGGTTTGATCGTTTGCTTAAGGTTTTCACCGAGAAGTTGATTAATATTATCAATAATTTCCATGTGCGAGTTTTTTGAATGACGATTTAGGCGATCCGAGTTTATTTGCTATAGTAATGTAAACAAACAAGTTAAACAACGGAAGATGTTGCTAGGTGTTGTGCCTAGATGTTCCAATACCGAGCACGTCGTTGTCCGAAGGCCAGAATCTTTCAAAAAGATGGGAGGCATCTGGAGTGAACTATCGGAAACAACTAGAAACAACCAGAAACTAAACGATGCCCAGTGGAAGGGTTGATGAACGCCTGATGATTTATTCTGTGTTACCGAAACGGCTACTTTCTGATGCGCCTGAGCGCTTGAGTGTCCGCTGAGATACTCTGCATAAAATGCCGTAGCAATCAATTGCGTTGACTTATCACTTGAGGTCCACTGCGACAAGATTACCAACGAAGTCTCCGTGCCCAATATTGCCCCAGAATACCGGTCAACTCTTCGCCGGTAATGGTTTTGCCCTGCGTCATACCGTTAGCGATAGTCGCCTAGAAGAAAGAAAGCCGCCCAGAAATAAGGCTCGTGCGATCCAGCTGATTTGTTTTGGATCATTGATAAAGATGCAGCCTGTAAAGCCTTCGCTGTCGAACTCCCCTCACGATAATGCTCGTAGAATTTCTGGGTAAACAGCTCAGTTGACCGGTCATTCGCCTCCCATTGTGCGGATATCACCGACGAACTTCCTGACCCCAGAAGCGCCCATGCGATACTTACGAGTCCTTCACCATTAAGCACATTGCTCGTTTCGCACGAGGCGAGAAACGTGAGGTTCTGCTTTTTGAGACGAATGCTTAGAAGGTCTTGCACGGTGATACGCCCCGGATCCTTGCCGTTCGCCTTAAACGCCAAAAAAGACTCCAGCGGTTCATCCGGGTTGAGTTGTGCATGCATCGAGAAGTGTAAAATGTCGGAGTCACCGGCAGAGCCAAGGAACTGCATTCGTGTCGCACCAATAAAAGGCTTCGATCCAAAAATGCCTGCGATTTTTGCAGCTTCGCGATTAACGTACGCCAAATAACGGTCTTGAAATGAATCATTAGCAAAAACCTGAACGGTTTTTCGGATTGGAGCCGGCTGCCGGAGTTCGTTCAGAAGCGTTGATACAGACGGAGAGTAGGTTACGGTTCGATCTTCGATCAGATAAGATTCACCATCAGGGCTTAATGCATGGAACGGAATCTTCCACAAGCCTTTGTCCGGTACGATCACGATATGGTTCGCATTCAGCGACAATGGAGCAAGTAGCTTGTCATAGATTTCTTTTCCGTCCTTCTTGAAGAAGATCCTATCGCGAATCTTTGTTCGGATGGATTGTGCAATCAGACCAGCCTCCCTCTCTGAAAGCGACAATTCGACCGCCCGGACTGGTTTTCGGTCCTCGATTACATACGCTCGCAACTGGCCACCGGGATTGAAAAAGTATGAGACAATCGCGGTGTCATGAAGTAGATTTTTATTGTTGAGCAAATCCCGATCGACTTTTCGTTTAGTTTCGGTTTGAGGTAAAGAGAGAGCTACGGATTTCTCAATACCCGCCAATTCCTCGCGCGCGTTCCCGCCATCAACTAATTGAGTTGAGAGAACCTCCACAAGTTTGCGAATCTCGATATCTAGATCGGCTTTACGTCGAAGAGCTGAATTCTCGATGCGATCACGAAGCACACGAGCCTTCGAGTAATCGGCAAGTTCTAAAGCGGCAGTTGCGTTGTTTCTGCTATCTTCTATTTCTGCCATCAACCTGTAAACGGAATGGTAAGTCTCTAGCATCGACAACGACAACATGGTGTCTTCTGTCGGTCGATCACTTTCGATGATCGCTGCTGAGCGCCTTGCGTACTCAATGGCCAATTGCTGTTCCTTTAATTGCCAGTATCCCTTGGCCAGACTAAAATATACGCCCGGCAGATCCTCACGAAAGTTACCTTCCTCAGTGATCTTCTCTAGGACCTTCATTTGCTTGATCAATCCGGCCCAGTCTTTTCTTCTTTCGGCGAGGATTGCCTTCCAGTGCGGAACAATATACTCGGAGTGAGCCTTCAGCGGTTCGAGTTCCTTGAAATATTGCTCGGACACCTCAGTTCGGCCTTGTAGGCCGGCGATGACGGCTTTTCCCAGGATCGATTCAAATTGAAATCTCTTTTTCCGATCGACGCGGTCAAGTGTAATGAGATGTTTCTCGGCGCTCTTTAGGTCACCGTCGTATAGGGAAGTGAGTATAAGCGGAGTGAGAAATAGAGAGCTCTGATATTCGTCGTTCGCTGCTAAGGCAAGTCTCAGGCCCGTTTCACGCATTTGCTTTGCTCTTCGCGCCTGAGCCGCCGCACTTAGAAGCCCTCCGAACTCGTAGAGTGCGAGGCGGTGACGGAATTTGAATTCGGTTTTCTCGCTGATCTTGACCAGTCTTTCTCCGTACTCTATCGCTCTTGCATAATTGAATTTGGATGCCCACGCGAGGCTTAGATGTCCAAGGACATCGAGGTGCGCGGATATAGGAAGGCCGCTAGCCAGTTTCTCGGCTTTTTCAAGCCAGATGATCGCAGCCACGTCGTACCCAGACGAGTACATTATCCGGCCGATGGCGAGATGATATTCGACCTTGATTTGCGGATCTGAAGGAGCAGCTACGATAGCGCTGCGGGCGGACTTTATCGCAGATGGAAAGTCCCGCTGGGTCCGGAAATGAGTGGCCCTAGCGAGATAGGCTGCCGCAATTCTTCGAGGCTGTCGTGAAAGTTCAGCGTCTGCCAAGGCTTCTTCGAGAACCGTCGCCGCTACTTCATACCGCTCCAGCCGCATCAGGGCCAGAGCATAAAAAACGTTAATTTCGGAAGCGGTGGCCACTGTTCCGGTCTTGCGTGCTTTCAGAAGAGCTTCAGGGGCTTGGCTCACAACCTCGTCGAATTGTCCGTTGTTGAAGAAAATTCGTAAAGGCGAAAGGGCATTCGATTGACCTTGGATTCCGAGCGCTGCGAGAAGCAAAAGTAGCAAGCCGGTTAATATTGACCGGCTTGCTATTGCTAAACCAATTAAACACCCTTTCGAAAAGCTCTGGTCCATTTAGTTATCTCGAGGGCGGCAGTCACCGTTGCCGTTATCACCGCCCTCAGTATTCGGACGACAGTTCTGGCATATTCGGAAGGGGCAGCTTTCACCGCCGAACGCCGATAGGACCTGTTCCAAGACGATCGTGAGGAGTCCCGGAGCGGCCCCAGCAGTACCCGCTATAAGCGGTCCGGTTGCAAAGATGTTGCCGACCAGACATATCGAAAGCACCAGCATTAAGCCAAGTGATTTAATTCTCTTCATTTGTTTTCTCCTTTTTTGTTTAGTTGTTGCCTCAAAAACTCATACATCGCTGTAGTTACATAACGACCGGCCACGCCGTGTCCTGCTTCTTTTGCATATATGAACCAAACTTCGTTCCCCTTTCTCTGTAGTTGAGATTTGAGGTCGAGAACGTTCTTCTCGGGATTTCTTGAATCCAGCTTTCCCCTAGTCATAAATAACGGAGCACTGCTCCAACGATCTACGTTGTTTAATGGAGAAAGATCGTCAAGTTCTTTCATTAGTTTGTCGTCTTTCGGATCGCCGTATTCGTTGATCGAGAAGTCGTCAATAGAACTTTGGGAAAGTAAGCCCCTAATTGAAACCAGCGGGTATTCGGCTATGACGGCTTTTACCCGCTTTGGTTCCAGCAACCCTGAGGCAAGAGCGATAAAGCCGCCGTAACTCTCACCGCGGACAACTATCCTGTCGCTGTCAAGCTCAGGTTGTTTTTCGACCCAGTCCAGCAAAGCCGAGATGTCCTTCACCGCGTCACGCCTTTTGGGGCCGTTATCGGCATCCATGAACTCGATTCCAAAGCCTCTCGATCCGCGAATATTGGTGTGTATGATCGTAAAACCAAGATGTGTCGCGAATCTCAGCGCCTGAGAATTGAATACCGGCCGATCGATGACTTGCGGCCCGCCGTGAACAAAGATAAGCACTGGCGACCTTCCCTCAATTCGTTGGGGCTTGATCATATAGCCTGATATTTCGAGGCCATCGAAGGACTTCCACTTTATTACTTCTGGTCCACGTACCTTGTTCTCAAACCGGGCTGGTATCCTCTCTTTTGTCCACGCCGTAGTTCGTTTGGACGAGATGTCGAATACCTCTATTGAGGCTGGCTTAGCAATGTTCTCAGTTGTGTAGACAATCTCCGTATTTGAAAGCCATCGGGTGTTCCAGATAACATATGAGCCGCGAATGAAAGGTGGCACTGTCTCAGTGATCGTGTTCTTCCCCAACCTGCCGACGCGCATGTTGTCAATCCCATCCCGCATCTCCTGAATTAAGAAGGATTTTTTATCCGGTGAGATCTTTACGTCCTGCAGATTTACGATTCCATTGGGCAAGCTTACACGGCTCCTACCTCCGTTCTTAAGGTCCATCGAGGCAAGACAGGTCTCTGGACCGCATTCCGCAGATCCTTCAGACAGCCAGAAGACTCGTCCTTGGCCGAAAAATCCTCTTGTCGAGTTACCTTTATCCTCGACTGTGGTCAGCTTTTTCGAATTCAAGTCGTAAATATACAGGCTCTGGTTACTGGACGATTTCCAATATTTAAGAAGAACCTTATTTTTCTCCGAGTCAATGACATTCCAGATGCCCTTCAGGTCAAGGTCGTAGCAGGTAATTTTTGACAGGTCGTGGCCGCATAGTCGGGTTGCTTTTTTCTCGTAGTCAGTCTGCGCATAAAAGATCGTCTTACCAGTTTCATCCCAAACAAACGATTCCACGGATTCATCCTTGCCGGAAAATGAGGAAAGCTTGCGTATATTTCCGTTTTCATCCCGGAGATGCAATTCAAAGTTGTCTGCATCTTCCTTGTCGTCGATGAAGGCGAATACTCCACCTTTCGGACTTACGCGAACCATATTCGGGGAACGGCCGTCGATCAGGTTTTGCGGTTTTCCCATCGCCGAACCGAGCCGATAAATATACGACTTTTCATCGGTTACCAGTATCGTGCGATTCTTCCGGTCAACGTCCCAGATTAGGTTGCTTCTTACTTCCGAGGGATCGAAAAAGAGGTGTTCAACATCTGCGTTCCTTATCGTTGGAATTCCCTCGATAGCAAACGAAGGTGGTACCGGAAATTCGTCGGTCACCTGACCAGATGCCGAAATAACAGACAAAAGAACAATCGAAAGCAGTACGAATGTTGTAATGGATGTGACAGGGATCGACGACGACGAGACGTCATATCTAGTCAGCTTGTGAATGGACTGGTTCATGGCTTTGCCTCCACGCAGCGTACGGTTGCGGCTGTCTTCTTCTGGACAGAAACGGCACCGTTTGATTGTGCGTTATTTGTTAGATCGCCGACCTTGAAATTCTGTGATTCGCTTACGATCCTTTCCCCGCTTTCAAGGGTCACGACCATGCGCAGCTTATAAACAGTTTCATTGTCAAGTTTCGCTGAAACCACATGGGAAGTTTTGTCAACGGTCTCAAAATGGTCTATCAGCTTTTCGTCAAGGTCAGACAGGTAGACATTGAGTTTGACTGTTCCATGGACTTTGTTCCATCTTAGCAGCAGACCTGTTTCGGTAAGTCTGGCTTCAAGACCGACAGACCTTTGGCCTCCACACGGTAGCTTCCCGCGAGTTTCTGAGTTTCGAACTTCCGGCACTTTGGTCACGACCTTTCTGGTCGTTACTTGACGCCTCTTTAGATTCGACGGCGTATTGGTTACGTCTGTTTGAATCGTTGGTCTTGTGGCCGCATGATCTCGCTCGTCGGAAGTTGTGCCATCGACTGAGCCTTTCGGCTTCACTTCAAAGACTGTTTCTATCGGAGGTTCATTGCTTCTTACAACGATATCCCCGGACGAAGTTAACCCCTGAACGCCCACAAAATATATTCCGGCCAGGAGTAGAACTGCGAATCCCGCAAAGGCCCCTACCCTTGCAAAGGACAGTAACGGTAAATTGAGAAATCGGTATTCTTGTTCAGATTCATCCAATCGAGGCAGGTCGGCACCGAGAACACAGTCCCGGAAATCCTGCGGAGTTACTGATGGCAGTTTTGCTCGACATTCTTTGCATGCGAGAAGATGTCGGCCGATCTCAATCGATCGCGAGGAAAAACTATCCGTCCGAAACATGGCGACCTCAGTAGCTGATAAGTGATCTTGATTCATTTATTTCATCAACTCCTTAAGTCTCTTGCGAGCGTCAAATCTCGCCTTCTTAACCGCGCCTGCGGTTGCCACTCTTTGGCCATTGGCCGAATTCGGGGTTGCTATCTCAGCGATTTCAATATCGGTCAGAGGCATTCGTGCTAAAATCCTTTCCCAAGACTCCCTTGTCAGTTCGAGCTTTGCTAACAGTTGATCCTCTTCAATTCCAAATTGGAAGAGATAAAGCACGAGATCTACCGAACTGAAAAGAAGCGCTTGGCGTTGATAAAGACTCAGCCTGCAAATACCTTGCCAGACCGTTTTGACCAAAACCAAAGTCTCTGCGGACGAAGCATCTAGCTCGGCACCCAGAGCCTCGGTTTCATCGAGAGATGTCTCGATCCGTTTGTTTCGATTTGAGAGGTTTCGATTTACTTCGTTGTGAGCAGTACGCGCGGTGAAGGACTTCCAATCGGCTTCTGCCATTCGTGAGCTTTTGTCCTCAAACTTCGTGAGCCACTTCCAAAGCCTTAACGCAGCCTCTTGCGAAATATCAGGAGCCTCATCGGCCACAACAGATCCACGACCAGCGATTACTTTGCGAATTAGTTTTAACGATTCTGCAAAAAAGCCCTCCCGATCAAGCGCTCTATCTGACCCACTCGGCGGATCGCCTGGTGAGGTTTG
>CALDGX010000044.1 GCA_937941715.1 uncultured Chloracidobacterium sp.
GTCTGCGCCGCCGCCGCGGCAGACATCGACAGCAATAAACAAAAGGAAAAGAAATATTTCATATTCGGAGCCCGTCGGGCCGCTTCGCGATTTGCGGATCGGACTTATTGCAAAAGAAACTGCCTTCCGCATACAATCAGTGAATGAATTCGGTCAGAACAGCCATTATTCTAACATCACTAACGTGTATTTTAGGGGCCGCGGGCTGCACTTTCAAGGCTAATACCAATGTAAACTCGGCAAGATCGCCCGAGTCAAATTCCGAGTCTAGTTCGGCCAAGACGAATGTCGAAGAACTCGGTATGTTGATAAATGTGCCGTATGAAACAGAGGATATCGTCTGGAAAGAGATAGTGCCGAAGAAAAAACTGATCGCGGTGATCAGACTTTCACCCGCGGATGCGGCCAAGGTCATCGGCGAGGTCCAGGGTCTCGAGCCTCCACAAAATGTCTCGATACAGTCTGAAAATTGGTTTCCCGATGAGTTGATCGCGCAGAGCGACCTCAGCGGTGACGACACCCTGAAAGGGGTCGCATATTCCGCCAAACCATTTTTTCAGGAGCCGTTTTCGGAAGGTCGGGTCGTACGGATCGAAGGCACCGATTATTTTGTGATCGAGGTCAGCGCAAAATAGCCGATCACTCCTCGTTAAATCGTTTCAGTTTTCGGTAAAGGGTCGACAGATCGATCCCCAACACCCTCGCGGCGGCGTTCTTGTCCTCGCCCTGAGCCATCAATACCTCCAGGACATAATTCTTTTCCACCTCGTCCAGCGTTGGCGGTGCCGTCGGATCGGATTTTCCGCCCGTGCGTCCGTATTCGAGGATCTTTGACGGGATATCGTCGAGGCGTATCTCGGTTCCGCCGAGGATGACAGCCCTTTCGATAGTGTTTTCCAACTCGCGGATGTTCCCCGGCCAGTCATATAGCATCAGCGCATCCATCACCGGCTGGGAGACCGTACATTCTGCTCCGCCCGCGGCGTGCTTGTGTTTACTTAACAGATGTTTGACGAGCAGGGGGATGTCTTCCCGGCGGTCGCGCAGCGGCGGTATCGTTATCTCGACCACGTTCAGCCTGTAAAAGAGGTCCTCGCGGAAATTGCCGTTCTTGACCTCGCTTGCCAGATCCTTATTTGTCGCTGCGACGATCCTGGCGTCGAAGCTCTCGGAAAGACTCGATCCGACCGGCGTTACCTCGTGTTCCTGAAGTGCACGAAGGAGTTTTACCTGCAACGCCGCCGGCATCTCGCCGATCTCATCGAGAAATAGCGTTCCGCCGGCCGCCGAACGGAAAAGTCCGTCGCGGTCGGAGACGGCGCCGGTGAACGCACCTTTCTTGTGCCCGAACAACTCACTCTCAAGAAGTGATTCGGGCAACGCTCCGCAGTTTATCGCCAGAAAGGCCTTGTCGGCCCGCTGACTGTTCAGATGGATCGACCGGGCGATCAGCTCCTTTCCGGTCCCGCTTTCGCCCTGGATCAAAATACTGGCATTGGTATCGGCCACCTTCCTGACAACGTCGAAGATGCGCTCCATCGAACTGCTCTTACCGATTATTTCAGAAAAGCCGTAGTGCCGCCGCAGCTCTCGCCGCAAAACACGATTTTCCTGAAATAGCTTTCTGAGCCGTGCTGCATTCTTGATCGTTTGCAGCAGATCGTCGTTGATAAAGGGCTTTGTAATATAGTCGTACGCACCTTTTCGCAACGCCGATACCGCCGAGTCTACCGATGAGAACGCCGTCATAATGATGACGACCGCCTCCGGGTCCATCGATTTGATCTGATCCAACAGCTGAAGCCCGTCCTTGCCGGACATTTTGATATCGGTCAGCGTGACGGTGATGTCGTTAGCGGAAAAGGCGTCGAGTGCGGATTCGGCACTGTCGGCGGTCACGACATCATAACCGGCATCTTCGATCAGTTGACGAAGGATCGCCCTCATCAACTCTTCATCCTCGACCACCAATACTTTTTGTGCGGTTATTTCAGACACACCTATTGCCAAGATCTTAGTCTAACATACGGCTTTATTGTTTAACTCCGTTCGTGTTAGCATCATCTATTAACTTATTGATTCGATGCGGTTTCCAAAGCCATTTATTGCATTTATATTAGTCGCTTTAGCCACCGCTATCGTATCGGCGCAGCAGACCAATCCGGTCGACCGCCAGGTTGCCAACCCCATCACCGATACACCCAACATTAACCCGATCGCGACCGAGCAGAGCGTCGCCCAGCCAAAGCCGAAGAAGAAACCCGGCCTCGAGCCCGAAGGCGGTGATAACGAGGTCGTGGTTTACTCGGACAAACAATCGGTCGAGGGCGAAAAGGGCAAACGCATCATCATTCACTCGGGAAATGTTGACGTCCGGTACGGCATCTATCGAATGCAGGCCGACAAGATCACCATCTACGAAGCTGAAAACAAGATGGATGCCGAGGGGAGCGTGATATTTGATCAGGGCGATGACCAGAGGATCACCGGAGCCCGAGGTATCTGGAATTACCAGACAAAGCTTGGCTACTTCATCGATTCGACCGGATTTACCAATCAGACGAATGACGGAACGGTCATCTACTTTACGGCGGACCGCGTGGAAAGGGTCGGCGTCAATGAACTGGTTGTTACCAAAGGCAAGTTCACCGCGTGTGAGGAAGCGGTGCCGAAGTGGAGCTTTACCGCCGATCAGGCCCGGATTAGTATCAAGGACAAACTTAAGCTCAGGAACGCTAAATTTCGGATCAAGGATGTACCGCTGCTCTATCTGCCGTACGCTACGATCCCGGTCAAGGAACGTGACCGCAGTTCCGGTTTTCTGACGCCGTCGTTCTCGTACTCCGCGAACAAAGGGTTTCGAATATCGACCGCCTATTACCAAACACTCGGGAAAAGTGCCGACGCCGTGATCCGCGGTGATGTTTATACCGGTCGCGGGATCGGATACGGATTGGACGTCCGCACGCGTGCAAATTCGCGATCGTATTTTGATTTCGGGTTCTACGCGGTCAAGGATCGTATCTTCGGGCCGCGGGCGGATGCGGCACACCCGGACCAGGGCGGTTCGATCGTTTACGCGCAGGGCGTCCATTATTTCCAAAACGGATTTACGGCTTCGGCGGATGTGCGTCTGACATCAAATCTTGCGTTCAGGCAGGTCTTTTCCGATGGAATTCAGCAGATTATCTCGCCGATCGAGGTGTCGCAGGCGTTCGTCAACAAAAGCTGGAACAATTACACGCTAAATTTGCTGACACGCTCGCAGGTGATCTCGATACCAAACGTGAGAATAAAGACGCGAAACCTGCCAAGCGTCAACTTCGAAAAGCGCCCATCGATGCTTTCGTTCCTGAATGGGGTCTATTTCTCTTTCAAAACGAGCCTCGAGGGTGTCTCGCGACGTGAGGATATCGATGATCGCGTGCTGTACCAGCAGATGACCGGCGGCGTGCCGGTTTCAACGCCTGCTCTCGGCCAGCGTCTCGACTTTTACCCGCAGTTGACCGCGCCGTTTAGTACCAAGTACTTTAATTTCACATTCACCGGGGCGGTGAGGGCCACCTATTATTCCAATTCATTTGATGCCGCAAGAAGAGTCGTGGGCCGAGATCTGGTACGCAAATATGGCGAGTTTCAGTTCGACGTGCGGCCTGTTGCACTTGCCCGCAATTTTTACGGAAAGGATAAGACCTTTAAGTTCCGGCATGTCATCGAACCGTTCTTGACGTATCGCTTTGTGAAGGGCGTCGACAACTTTAATCGGATCATACGGTTCGACTATATCGACACCATCACGGACACCAATGAGATCGAGTACGGCGTAACGAACCGCATCTATACACGGCGTTATTCTGAAGCAGTGACGAGCGAGGCCCAGGAAAAACTGCGTCAGGATGCCAAGGCCGGATCGGATCCGTCTAAGCCGTTGTCGGTCCAGCCTTACGAGATATTCGCCCTGACGGTGCGCGGCAAGTACTATTTTGACAAGACATTCGGCGGAGCGCTTATCGCCGGGCGGCGCAATCAGATCGAGTCAATGACCGCGTTGAGCTTCTATACCTTCGGCGGCGTCCCGCGTCGGTTCTCGCCGCTGAGTATTGACGCTACCTATCGGCCGCAGCGGACGATCTTTTTTAACTCGCGAATGGATGTGGGCGTTCAGGGCGACGGACTGCGGGCGATATCGGCAACCGTGGGTTATGACACCAAACTGCTCAAGATATTTCAGACGTTCTATTACACGCGGGCCGTCACGCTGATCCCGTCACTTGCTCAATATTCGAATACGGCCGGCAAAGAGGCCGGAACCTTACGCGGTTCGCAATGGAGTCCGTCGATATTTATCGGAAATCGCGACAAGGGGTGGTACGGCGGAACATCGCTATTCTTTGACTTTCAGAACCGGCGGGCTTCGAAATCGTCACCTCTCATCAGTTCGCTTTACACGATCGGTTACGCCTACGACTGCTGTTCGCTCGCCCTTCAGTACTACACATTCAATGTCGGCGTCCGCAGCGAGAATCGCTGGGCGCTGAGCTTTCGGCTGAATGGCATCGGGTCGTTCGGGACCGAGCAGTTCGGGCAGGGAATCCGTTAAAAGTTCACTTTGCGTTTTCGCGGAGGTAAATGTTCTGAGCGGTCGAGTTGTAATATTCGACCGGAGCGAGATCGTCAGTCAGGACGGGAAGTGCCTGCCGGACCTCACCCTCGTAACGATTGGCCAACAGAGCAGATATCTCCGCGTCCGGCGACGACAGCGACGGTGCGGCCTCAGATCGCCCGGCCACAATTATCAGATTCTGGAGCCGGCGGTCATCATATTCGCGATTGACCTTAAACACGCTGACATTCGGGAATACCGCTTTGTATGTAGCCAGTTCGGCTTCGAGGAATTCGCTGCCGGGGCCGTTGAGAGCTGAACCCAGATTTAAGATGACGACCCCGCTTTCGTTCAGCGAACGATACATCTCGCGGACCGCTTCCACCGTGGTCAGTTGGTACGGCACCGCGAATAGCGAGCCGAAAGCATCCACCAAGATAGCATCGTAACGGCCGGATCCATTGGCATTCAGGAACGTACGGGCGTCTTCATGAAAGATCCGCAATCGATCGTTGTCCTGGAGGCGAAAAAAGCGCCTCGCGATCGCCGTCATACCCGGGTCGATCTCGACTACATCTACCTTCACATTGGGATATCGCGAGAGCAGATCTTTGGGGACAGAATAGCCCGCGCCTCCGATAACGAGAATGTCGTCGAGTTTGCCCGCAAAATGCCGTGACAGATGGTAGTAGCGGCTGTATTCCAGAACCGGATCGTCGCTGTCAATAAAGATCGCCGATTGAGTGAAGTACGGATCAGTCGCCAATGCCCGGATCGGCCTGCCGGTCTTTGGGTCGGTCGTCTGAAATACCTGAATGCGGCTGTACTCCGTGTCGATATCATGCAGGCCGTTCGCCCTGTACAGCATCAGGGCATTCGCCTCGCTTCCGACGATCGAGAATACGAATACGATGATAACAGCGAGATTCGTTCGCGTCGCCGCGAACGGAACCAGCAGTATCGCAAGTGCTATGAGCACGCCCGCTATCAAGTAAAGTGTCCTTAAACTACCCACGAAAGGGATCAGAATGAACCCTGCGGCAAAAGTCCCCAAGATGCTGCCGATAGTGGACAAAGCATACAGCCTTCCAACCGTTTTGCCGGTGTCGGAGAGCGAGTCCAGCCTGAGTTTGACCGAATACGGTGTTACAAACCCGAGAGCGACGCTGGCCGGTGCGAACAGGACGATCGACGCCAAAAGCGATCTCAACTCGATCCCGACCGGCGCCGCCGTGACGAATGAAAGGACGACCTCCTTGATCAAAACGGTGACCGCGATCAGGCCGCCGGCGGCCATAATTACCGCCGAAAGTACCTTCATACTGGGATTTCGGTCCGCGGTGCGCCCGCCGAGCCAGTACCCGAGGCTTAGGCTGCCGAGTATGACTCCGATCAAACTCGTCCAAACATACGTTGACGCCCCGATATATGGTGACAAGATCCGCGACCCGATGATCTCAAATGTCATGACCATCGCCCCGCAAATGAAAACGGTGCCCTCAAGTACGGATCTACGCAGTGTTTTAGTTAGTGTGGTCACGCTCGCACCTTCCGAAATTGGCTGTCGGTCAAATATGAAAAAAAGCACGATAACACCGAGCGGCGTTATCGTGCTGGAATATTCTACTCGCCCCGATCCAGGGGCAGCCGAAGAACGGATTTACGCACTGGCTATGCTACCGCCGTTTTTTTTTCGTCTTCGGGGCGAACGAATGTCAGCCAGTCCTTTCCAAACGGTGCGGGGCGTTCGGCCATGATCACTCCGAAAAATTCTTCCTGAAGCCGCTTGGTGATCTCTCCGCGTTTTCCTGAGCCGACGGTGATCCTGTCGACCGAGCGTATCGGCGTCACCTCGGCCGCGGTGCCGGTAAAGAAAACTTCGTCCGCCAGATAAAGTGCCGCACGTTGAATATTTGTCTCGATCACTTCGATCCCGAGTTCTCTGGCGATCTGAATGATCGAGTCGCGGGTGATGCCCGGCAGGATCGACGCACCGAGCGGCGGTGTGATCAACTTGCCGCCATTGACGAGAAAGATATTCTCTCCTGAGCCTTCGGAAACATAACCGCGGTCATCAAGAGCGATACCCTCGGAAAATCCGCCGAGCAGAGCCTCCATCTTAATGAGCTGCGAATTCATATAGTTCGCACCGGCTTTGGCCATTGCCGGCATCGAGTTTGAAGTGATCCGGGTCCAACTCGAAACACAAACATCGATCCCGCTCTCAAGAGCCTCTTCGCCGAGGTACTTGCCCCACTCCCAGGTTGCGATGTAAGCGTCGATCGGATTAGGGAAGGGGTTTACGCCGAACGCGGGTTTGACCTCATCAAGGCCGCGAAATATGATCGGCCTGATGTAGCATTCGTCGAGACCGCTCTGTCGGATCAGTTCGGTCGTCGCGTCACAAAATTCATCACGCGTAAAAGGCGAATCCATCCGATAGATCTTTGCCGAGTTGATCAAACGCTGCATATGCTCGGGGAGTCTGAATACTGCCGAACCTTTGGCCGTGTTGTAGCAACGGATGCCTTCGAAAACACTCGACCCATAATTGATCACGTGCGACATCACATGTATCCGAGCATCATCCCAGTCAATGAATTCACCGTTCTTCCAAACCTTCGGAGAGATCTTCATATTACTCACGCCTACTCCGGCCAAAAGTCCGCCGGGCTCCTCATTTCAAATTAATTTCGATCGCCGCAAAAAGCGTTTCCGGTTCCTCTATCGATCAAATGTGACCCAGGTTCGAGACCGATAACATATATCAAAAGGATAATATAACCACCATTTGTTCGCAATCGACCGAAACTCTAATGTGCGGTCAGACCACATCAAACAAAAAGAGGAAGCGGTGTGTTCGCTCCCTCTTTCGCTAAGACCATCTATTATCCGTCGATCAAACCCGCTATAGGATATTGAAGACACTTGTCGTGTCGTCAAGCCTGGATGTATAGGCCACACCGTCCAGGAAGATAGTGACGATGATCGGCTGATCGCCGCCTTTGTCCATATCCTTATCGAGCAAAAAGTCGATCGTATAAACACCGGGCGCCACCAGGACAGCGTTTGACTGTATCGTCGTCGGCAACAGGCCGAACTGCCCGATGCGGACACTCGTATTACCAATGATCGAATTTTGAGCTCCCGTAAGATATACCCTCAGGACCGTAGCGGTTCGGCCCGGCGGGCGCACCCTAAGGGTAGTGACGGTGAACGGTTCGGTCGTATGAACGCGATTCGTCACGTTCTCGATCCTTGTTCGGCCGCCGGGTGCAACGACGCCGGTCACGTTGAAAATATCCGGGCGTGCCGGTACAAGTGTGACATTTGACTTCATCTGGACACCATTATTGTTCAGCACCATCGAATAGACGGTACCGGCGGACGACGAGGCCAAACTCGGCGGCAGAACAAATTCGATCTTGTGCCGGCTGACCGATCTAAGTCCGCACGCGGCCCCGTTGATCGTGAGCGAGACACCGCTCAATTCGATCGGGAGCGTGAAACTGCGCTCCAGCGAACCCACGGCGGTCCGTGCCACGATCGGGCGGTCGAAACTCGCCTGATAGTTCAGGATCGCCTGCATCCCCGGTGCAAGTCCGTGAACCGCCACCGGCGTCTGCGGCGTTGGTGTCGGCACCGGTGTAGGTGTCGGCGTCGGGGTGCCCGTCGGCGTCGGAGTCGGCGTCGGGGTTGGTGTAGGTGTCGGCGTCGGAGTCGGACTCGGTGTCGGAGTCGGACTCGGAGTGGGCGTTGGGGTCGGAGTCGGCACGACGGTCTGCGATACCGGGATATTCGTCGCTCCGGTCGCAAAGTTGGTCGTGATCGTCGACTGGTTGGTCACGGTCGGGGTGACCATATAATAGACCTCCGACTGCAGGTCCGGGTTCCCGAGGCCAAGTTCGCTCAATGCCAGATTAAAAACAAACCGCTTCGACGAATTACTCGCGATGGGCTGCGTCGACGCAATAAATGATGTCGGTACCGGGAACCTCGACAGTCGGGTAAATTTGGCCGTCGCGGCCGGCAAGCCCAACGTGAATGAATACAGTTGAGATTGTCGTTCGACTGTCGGGTTTAGTCCCTCTGCCGGATCGGTCGGGATCGTCCCGTCCGGTTTAATGTTCATTCGGGTTTCGAGCAGCAGCGTCGCCGGCTCACCCGAGACGCCATAGTCGGTAAAGCTCGGATAATGGAGCACGTCGCCGCCGGTCGCCTGCGTGTCAGCATCGCTGCGGGCACCTACACGGCGAAACGTGTTTGCGGCCGTGTCATACACGTATAGGGCGAACGACGTATAGTTCGTGCCGCTATTCTCATTTGCAAGGTCGGCGTAACTGTCAAACGCAATGTACTTTCCGTCCCGGCTCATTCGGCGCCCGAGGTCAAGGATATTGACCGGATCGCCGACATTCGTCGATGTCGTTGCCGTGACCTGTTTCTTCGTACCCGAAGGTGCTCCGGATGAGTTCAGATCGGCATAGAAGATCTCTTCATTTCGGCTGGCCAGCGGGTTGTTCCCGCCGGTCATGCCGACGATCGGGTTATCGCCCGTACTTGCGAACGCGACGCGCAGGCCATTGCCGGAGATCGTCGGATTCTTGTTATAGATCGGATTTGATACTTGCCCGCGTGGCGTTTTGGTCACCTGCGACAGGATGCCGCCGCCGCCGAGATCCTCGGAGGTTCCGCGTGAAGCAATGCTGCGGACAAAGGTAAATATTTCGTCATTGTCCTCAGCCGGGAACGGATTGCCAACTCCGGGGACGAGGTCGCGTGTCGAAACAAAAGCAATCACGCTGCCGTCGTCACTGATGCTGGCGTCATGGTTGTCGTCGGCAATGTATGAACCGGTCGTCGATGTCGCGGGCCGCGGCAACTGGCTCGGCAGGGTGTTCGTGACCCGATAGAACGTACCGCCGGAAAGGTCGGTCAGCGGTAACTCGTCGCCAAGCGAAAGGTCAGCGACCGGGGTGACCGCCGGTATCTCGTAGAGCCACATCTCGGTATTGCCGTCGCTGGTCAGCGGATTTGCTCCGAGTGTCGGTGATCCGGTCGGCGAAGGGCTCGGCGTCGGCGTCGGCGAGGTAAAAGCATTGCCGTCAAAGCTTGACGGATTTGTCGAATCTGGCGATGTCGGGGTGGACGTTGTCGCATTGGATGAGAACGCGATCCACTTTCCGTCGTTGCTGATGACCGGACGGGTGTTGACGATCTCGACACGGATATTGTCGAAAGTGATCGCCTTGGTCGTGTCCAACAGCACGCTCTTGGTATCGGTCAACTGAAATATGCGCCGCTGAGCGTAATCAAAGAGAAAGATCTCCGGGTTATTGTCAGCGTTTCTCGGGTTTACGGTCGCGAGATTGCCCCGCGATTCGAACACGACGAACCGGCCGTCACCGCTGATGCCGCCGGCAAATGATTCGGCTCCGGAATTCGACAATTGCCCGATGACCGACTCGATCTGTGCAGATGCGGTCACGGCCATTGAGAAGATCGCTACAATTAAAAATAGAAATGAACGACGAAAGGTCACAGACTCCTCCACCCAAATAAGACAAAATAAATGCAAACCGAGCCGAGTGCTCGTCAACCACCATCCAAAACACTCAATTTTAAGCGCTATAGACGCGTTCTGCAAGGCACATATCGTCAATTAACGCAGTTGTACTGTTTAATGCCGGCTGTTTGATGCGCCAAAGCCCGTGCCGGGTTGTAAAAGTACCCTATATCATTTAACAATAATGACTTACGTGAAAATGGAAACTACCCGATCCATAATGATCGTCGCGGGCGAACCATCCGGCGACCGGCATGCCGCCAAGCTCGTCGAGGAGATACGGGAATATGCCCCCGAAAGGCACTGGGACTTCTTCGGGGCGGCCGGCCCTATGATGCGCCGGGTGGGCGTCGAACCGGTCGTAGCTGCCGATGAACTCTCGATCGTCGGCGTCGCCGAGATCGGCCGGGCACTGCCGATGTTCGTGAGGGCTTATCGGAAACTCGTCGATTCTGCTGTTGCCCGCAAGCCGCAGGTCGTGATCCTCGTTGATTTTCCCGAATTCAACCTAAAGCTCGCAAAGTCGTTAAAGAAACGCGGGTTTAAGGTCGTTTATTATATTTCACCGCAACTGTGGGCGTGGCGGCGATACCGCATCCGGACGATCAAGCGTCACGTCGACCTGCTCCTGACGATCCTGCCGTTCGAAAAAGACTGGTACGCCCGCCGCGGCGTCGGAAACGTCGAGTACGTCGGGAATCCGCTTGCCGCCGAGGTCCATCCGGACAGCGGCCGGGGCGAACTTTGCGAGCGGCACGGGCTTGATCCGGCACGGCCGATCATCGCGTTGCTGCCCGGCAGCCGCCGCAAGGAGATCGTTCGTATCCTGCCGGTATTGATCGGTGCTGCGGCACTTTTGTATGCCGATGACAGCAGCCGGCAATTTGTGGTACCCATCGCTCATGAGCGGCATCTGTCCGATGTCAACAAGATCATCTACAGCGCCCGAGACAAAAGTCCCCCAATGCCAGATACGCTGAAGGTTGTGGTCGACGAAACGTACGACGCTCTCAATGCCGCGGACGCAGCGGCGGTGACCAGCGGCACCGCGACGCTCGAGACCGGTATCATCGGCACGCCGATGGTCATTGTTTATGCTACGTCGGGGTTGAATTACGTGCTGTTGCGGCCGCTCATCTCGGTCGAGCACTATGGCCTGATCAATCTGATCGCGGGCAAAAAAGTGGCTAAGGAACTGATCCAACGCGAACTGTCACCGCAAAGCGTCGCGGCGGAATTGTCCCGCCTACTCGATCCGGAACACAACGCCGCGGCCCGCGATGAGCTGCGGGCGGCCGCTGAAAAGCTCGGGTCGGGCGGAGCTTCCCGGCGGGCGGCCGAGGCGATCCTTAATCTCATCGGGCCGGCCGGCCGGTGACCGCCGTTTATTCCATCAAATCCTTTTTCAGCCGGGCGACCTCTGCCTGCAGTTTTTCCAAATTTCGCAGAAGCACGGCTTGTTTGCGGTATTCCGCGTTTGGCTGGACGGGTATCCCCGACCAAAAACCCGCACGGACGACCTTGTTGGGGAAAACGGCGGATTTCGCGCCGATGATCGCTCCTTGCCTGATCGTCACATGATCTGAAATGCCGACCTGGCCGGCGATAACGACGTCGTCCTCGATCACCGAGCTTCCGGCGATGCCCGATTGCCCGGCGATCACGACACGCTTGCCGATCCTGACGTTGTGGGCGATCTGGACGAGATTGTCGATCTTTGAGCCTTCGCCGATGCGGGTCTCGCCCAGCGCGCCGCGATCGACGCAGCTGTTTGCCCCGATCTCAACATTGTCCTCGATCACGACGGTGCCGATCTGGGGAAACTTCACATATCGGTGCTTATCACGGGCAAACCCGAAACCGTCGGTGCCGATCACCACTCCCGAATGCAAAACCACGTCGCTGCCGATAGTACAGTTGTCCTCGATGATCACATTTGGGTCGAGCGTGGTGCGCGAGCCGATGGTCACGCCGTCGCCAATATGTGTCCCGCTGCGGATCTGACAATGATCGCCGATCACCGAATTGTCGCCGACGGTCACAAATGCCCCGATGAAAGCTCCTTCGCCGATCTTTGCCGTCGGTGCCACGACCGCCGTCGGGTGGATCGCCGGTTCACGCTTTCTAGGCGGGTGAAGCACCTCGCAGGCGATCGAGAATGCGAGTCGCGGGTCCGCGACGTAGATCACGGCGGGAGCGTCGACGGCGGCATCGACCCTCGCGATAACGCAGCCTGCGTCGGTTGCGACGGCGTCCGGGCCGGTCGAAAAGGCGAGGCTCGACGCCGATGCGTCGGCCAGGTCCGCCGCGTGTGTGATCTCCAGGCCGCCGTCACCCCGCAATTCTCCGCCGACCAGATCTGCGATCTCAAGTGTCTTCATTGACGTTAATTTACAGACTTTTTGGGGAAATGTCAGCAGGCGGGCTTATGCCTTTTCGGCGGCGTTGACGATATTTTGCAGAAAGATCTCAGAACCCGTTATCTCAAATCCGGATACCAACTCGAGACGCCTGAGCAGTGGAGCCGTGTTGCTGTCGATAAAATCGAGGTCCGCGATATCGATAACGATGCTGTTTCCGGTGTCCGAACGCTGCTGTGCAGCGATGCGCGAGATCAGCTCGACGTCCTCGGCGAACATTTCGCCCTCGACTCGATAGATTGTGACTCCGCGATCGTCGTCATCGATCTGTGTGATCTGTGTTGGCATTTGATGAGATTATTTAATGCTCATTTTACGGAAATTGCAACAAAAATGTTTCTCGGCCATCGCATATCAGATCTCGGCCCGGACGAACTTTCGCGTCACGAGAAACACGCCCGAAAAGATCAACGCCGTCGAAACGACGAACGCCGCCCCGATATTCTCACCGAGGAAGAGCCAGGCCAGCGTAAATCCGATGAGCGGCTGCAGGTAAACAAATACGGCGACCATTGACGGGTCGACCTTAGAGAGTGCCATCGCGTTGAGCAGGTAAGGAGCGGCGGTCGCACCGACGCCGATCCAGAGCACGATCAGCCAAATTCGTGTCGGGACCGCGGCGACGTCGATGGTCGAGAGCGACCAGACGCCGAACGGTATACAGATCACGCACGAAAAGATAAAGACCCACATCATCGAGCGGAAGATGCCGTTGCGCATGATCGCACCCTTTGACGTCGCCACGTAAGTACCGTAAGCGAGGCAGTTGACGACGATGAAAAGGTCGCCGAGTGTGGTCTGCGACGAAAAAGACGCCTTTCGGGGGTCGATGAGGATAATGACGCCGACGGCAGCAAGTGCGATCCCGATCATCTTGATGCCCGTCAGGCGTTCAAATCCAGCGACCGACCCGATGATCAACGCAAAGACCGGGATCATTACCGCCAAAAGCGATGTGTTTGACGCGGTCGTGAGCGAAAGGCCGCCGATGAAGAACAACTGGTTGATCACCACGCCGAAAAGGCTGAGCGCCGCCAAACGCCAATAGTCGGACCTCTCCCGCAGCCAAAACCTGCCCCGAAACGACTGGATCGCGACCAGGATCGCCGCGGTTATCGTCGTCCGGATGCCCACAAGTGCGATCGGCGGCAGGACCGCCAAGACGACCTTACCGATCACCGGCAGCGAGCCGAAAAAAAACTGTGCCGCAAGCAATGCGGCAAAAGGTCCGAGTGAATTGTTCTTTTCGTCAGTGATGTTAAGAGAGTAGCACCTATCGGCTTGTCGGCAGAAACGCGAGTGTACGAACCCGCGGCGGGCTAGATGATGGCCAATATTTCGACCGCCGGC
>CALDGX010000045.1 GCA_937941715.1 uncultured Chloracidobacterium sp.
CGTTGTTCTCCGATCTCTGGCCGCCCGCTGACGCAGGCGGTTCTGACTTGGCCGATCCATTCGACGCGACTTCGCTGAGCAAGGCCGAGATATCCTCGCCCTTGTTGCCGATGATGGCGATCGCCTCACCGAGAGCGGCGGTGTCGCCGGCACCCTTGATGATCTTGAGCAGCGTGCCGGCGTTGAGTGCCGTCATTTCCATCGTCGCTTTGTCGGTATCGACCTCGGCCAGCGTTTCGCCGGCGTCGTAACTGTCGCCTTCATTTTTGACCCAGCGTGCGATCTGTCCCTCTTCCATCGTCGGGGACAACTTCGGCATAAGAA
Organism: uncultured Chloracidobacterium sp.; assembly: GCA_937941715.1. Classification (GTDB taxonomy): domain Bacteria; phylum Acidobacteriota; class Blastocatellia; order Pyrinomonadales; family Pyrinomonadaceae; genus OLB17. The sequence continues at coordinate 325 of CALDGX010000045.1, forward strand.
ATTTTTCAGCCATAGTATTTGTGGATCCCGGCAGCAATCGTTTCGGGATCTGATATCAGACTCTACTGCGGACGATTACGATCGGCGATCATCCGTAAACGCTCTTCGCGGGTCAGTTTCCGTTCGTTATACCCGCTTTCGCCAAAGGGCGACTCTCTCTCCAGCCAAAGATCCTCGAGGACCTCAAGGTCGCTCTTGTAGTCGTAACTCGGATCGTCTCGCGGTTCAAGCGGCTCGAGAGTTTCGAACTCGAACGATCCCGGCCCAAGCTCGTTCCAATCGGCCTGGAGACGTTTGTTCGGGTGCGAACCCATATTCAATTGCAGCGTGTGCCGGTTGATCTTGCCGGGCACGTTGACGCTTGAATCGATGAAAACCTTGCCGTTGGACTTGTTCCGGATCTGGAACACACCCATCGGCCGATGCGTCAATTTGTATTCAAGAATTGCCGCTTTCTTGTCGATCACAAGTAACAAACTTCCTTGACCGCGGCAATGATCTTTTCTACATCGGGCAGTGCGAGTATCTCAAGATTACGTGCATACGGCATCGGAGTCTCGGCAGCCGAGATACGCTTGATCGGTGCGTCGAGGTAGTCAAAAGCACCGTCCATGACCTGATAGGTGATCTCGGCTCCGACCGAAGCGAATGCGTGCGATTCTTCGGCGATGACGAGACGATTCGTCTTTTTGACCGAGTCGATGATCGTGCCGATATCGAGCGGTTTGATCGTGCGCGGATCGACGACCTCGACCGAAACGCCGTATTCCGACTGGATCCGCTCCGCCGCCTGCAGTGCCAGCGGTACCGTCATCGACCGGGCCACGATCGTACAATCGGTCCCCTCGCGCTTGATGTCCGCCACGCCGAGCGGGATCAGGAAATCTTCGTCCTCCGGAACTTCACCCTTGTTTCCGTACATTCGCTCCTGCTCAAGAAACACGATCGGGTTATCGTCGCGAATGGCCGATTTGAGCAGGCCCTTGGCGTCGGCCGGCGTCGACGGCATAACGACCTTCAATCCGGGGAAGTTGGCGTAAAAAGCCTCGAGTGCTTGTGAGTGCTGTGACGAAACCTGAAACGCCGAGCCGTTGGGCCCGCGAAAAACGATCGGCACCTTGAACTGGCCGCCCGACATATACAGCATCTTGGCGGCATGATTGATGATCTGGTCCGAAGCGAGGATCGAAAAATTCCATGTCATGAACTCGATCACCGGCCGCAGACCGGCCATCGCGGCCCCGACGCCCAACGCGGCGAAACCGAGTTCGGTGATCGGCGAATCGATCACTCGTTTGTCGCCAAACTCTTTCCAGAGCCCGCGTGTGACCTTGTAAGCCCCGTCGTATTCGGCAACCTCTTCGCCCATGACGAAGACGTTCTCATCTCTCAATATTTCTTCGCGAAGAGCCTGATTCAGTGCATCGCGGATAGTTAGGACTGCCATATTTGTGTATCTCTTAAGCGTAAACGTCGGTCATCAGTGCGCTTTCGTCGGGAAATGGGCTGTCGTCGGCAAACTGCACTGCCCGCTGAACGGCTTCGACCGCATCGTTGTGGATCTTTTCAAAGTCCTTGTCGGTCAACACCTTAGCTTCTTTTAAACTGTCCTTGAACAGCACGATCGGGTCGCGTTCCTGATAACGGGCGATCTCCTCACGCGTCCGGTAGTTGCCCGGGTCTGACATCGAATGACCCATATACCGATACGCTCTGACCTCGAGCAGTGTCGGCGAACCGTCGCGGCGGGCACGCTCGATGGCCCTGATCGTGGCGTCGCGGACGGCCATCACGTCCATTCCGTCAACAAATTCGTTGGCCATTTCATACGCGTCGGCCTTTTTGGCGATGCTCCGCGAGCTCATTGCTCTCGCCTGCGATGTGCCCATTCCGTACTGATTGTTTTCGCAGATAAAAATGCAGGGAAGTTTCCACAGCTGAGCCATGTTGAGCGACTCATGAAATATGCCCTGGTTGACTGCCGCTTCGCCGAAAAAGCACAGCGTCACCTGATCGGTGCCTTTGTATTTGGCGGCATAAGCCATTCCCATGCCGACGCCGATCTGGCCGCCGACGATGCCGTGGCCGCCGTAGAACTCATGTTCCTTCGAGAACATATGCATCGAACCGCCCTTGCCGCCGACGCATCCGCCAGCTTTTCCGTAAAGTTCGGCCATCACGCTTTCCGGTGTGAGCCCTTTGATCATCGCCTGTACGTGGTCGCGATACGACGTGATCACCATGTCGGTCGGTTTGAGTGCCATCATCGAACCGACGCCAATGGCCTCTTGCCCGATATACAGGTGGCAAAAACCGCCGATCTTGCCCATTCGGTACACTTCGGCACACTTCTCTTCGAAGATGCGCCCGAGCACCATCTGATAGAGCATTTCTCTCAGAAGCTTCTTGTCCGTACGCTTGATCGACTCGAGCTGCGACGCCCGACGCTGCATATATTCGGACTTTTCGAGTTCGACCTGGGCGAGATCGATACCGCCGGTCTTCGGGGCGGTTGTGTCGGCCGGTTTTCCGGTGCCGTTGGCCGATGCCTTGGTTTTCTTGGCTTCGGGTTTTTGACGAGTTGCTGCTTTTGGCAAAATCAGATCCTCCGTACTACTATAAAGGCGAAAATCAACGAACTGTGACAAAACGCTTATTATAAAGGACAGATTTTGAATCTGCAAAAAGTCTGATCGATACGTGCTGATAAATGTCCGCAAGGTCAGCCCGATGCATTGATATGAGAGTCAAACATCAACCGGTTTCCAGATCAAAAGTCTTATATTTTGTCGTCGTATTGCTGGTGTGTGTGTCGGCCGCAGCCAGCACACTTGGTCAATTGACGATCCAGGCGATAGATGTCGCCGGCGACAGTATCTCAAAGGGTTTTAACGCGTCGAGCTCGTTTCCGTGCTCCAACGGAGATCAGGAAAATTACAATTGGATCACCAGCAATACAAACGGCTCGTCATTTTGCTCAGCCGGCAGCGAAGGCGTTTTCAGCATCGCCGAACGCATCGAATGCGACCTCGGTGCCTCGATCTTCGCCGCGGCCCCGAATCACGCGCAATCGGGTGCCACGCTTGTGTCTGACTTTGTCAATCAATCGGCGAGCGTCAAGACCTATCTTCAGGGCCAGGCCGTGCAGCGAATGGCGGTCGTTTTTCTCGGCCACAACGACAATTGCTCCGGGACCATTACCAAGGTCAATACGTCGTGTACCAGCAATGACCTCGATCCGCAAAATTACTGCAAGACAAAGCCCGAATCATTTGAAAGGGAATTGAGGAAGGGCCTCGACCAGCTAATATCGATCGGCAACACACGGGTCGGCGTCGTCGCTCCGGTACGGGTGTCGCAGCTGTGCAATTTTGGATCGAAATCCAACTGCCAACTAGTCGGAAGTTGTCAGTTCCTTTGGGGAACGGTAAATATCTGCGGTGCGTTGACGCGTGATTGTTCGACCACGCGTATTTCAGACACATACACGACCATGCAGTCTTACCGCGAGATCCTCAAACGGGTCACGGCCGAATACGAAGCGGTCCCTATCGGCGGAACATCGCCGGTCGTGATGATCGGCGGACAGTCCGTCGGCGGCGGTATCAAGGCCCTCGGGACCTCAGTGATCTACAGCGATGCACCGTGGTTCTACCGTTTCAAGTCCGAACAGATCTCCTGCTGCGATTGCTTTCATCCGTCGGCACTCGGGCAGAATACACTGGCCAAACTACTTAAGGACGGACTGCAATGTTCAAAATTCAGCCCGTGCTGCAAGGATACTGACGATCCGCTGGCGGACGGAAAGTGCTCGGTCAATGACCGTAAACGAACTTATTACCGGGGCGTCTTTTAGTAACGCGATAATTTGCTACAATTGGTGCCGAACGTTACTCTAGATCGGCGCCGGATAATCTATGATCTCAGTCGAAAAATTGGTTCAGGGACTCAGGGCGATACCGGACAGTGGATTCACCTGTCAGGGCGTTTATGGTTTTCTGCACGAAAATCCGGTCGCCGCTGGCTCGGTCGAACCCTACTTGTTTTGGAGCCCGAACTTCTACACCCGCAACCTGATCCACAAGGACGAACGGTTTGAGGTAATGGCGATCTGTTGGGAGATCGGCCAGGCCTCGCGGATCCACGATCATTGGGAACAGAAATGTTGGATGACGGTGCCGATCGGACGGCTTCGCGGTCAGAATTTTGTCGCGGCCGAGTTGGACGCCTCGCGAGGCCACTGCAAGCTGATCGAAACCGAGAACTTTGAACTCGCCGATTGTGCCGCCGCGACGGTCGAACTTGAAGCACCGATCCATCAGATCCTTAACCCGGTCGAATACGGCGAGCGTGCGGTCAGCATACACATCTACTCTAAGCCCTACGATCGCTGCCATTCATATTGCCGCGATACCGATACATTTAAGGAAGTATCGCTCTGTTACACAAGCATCGACGGCAAACTGTGTGACGGCGTCTCACTGTAAATGTCAGATCGCTCAAAGCTCGGTACCGCCGCCACCACACTGATCGTCTGCGCGGCTGTTTTCGCCAGAATTTGGGGACTGGACCGCAGCTGCCTTTGGTTTGACGAGATATTCAGCGTACACGCCGCCGAGCACACGTGGCGGACGATCCTGCCGTTCGTTTCGCTGGACCTGATACATCCGCCGCTCTTCTACCTTCTGCTCAAAATATGGATCGCCGTCGGGGGCGAGGGGGTGTTCTGGCTGCGGCTCTTGCCCGCATTGCTGTCGATTTTGTGTATCTTTCCGTTCCTGATGATAACGCGGGAATTGAAGCTAAGTTACTGGCAACGGACGGCTGGCCTTTTGATCTTTGCCTTTAACGGTTCGCTTATCAAGTACGCCCAGGAGTTGCGGATGTACAGCCTGCTGCAGTTTCTTTCGCTGCTATCGGTATGGCTCTTCATCCGCTATTTGATCAAGGGCAAGAGCCTTTTGGCCCTGATCATTGTCAACGTTATTTTGGTTTACAGCCATTATTTCGGTTGGTTTGTTGTCGCTGGAGAGGTTTTGGCGATCGCCGCCGTCCAACGCATCAAGATTCGGCCGATCCTGATAATGTTCGCCGCCGTCTTAGCGGGATTTGTTCCATGGGCGGTGACGGTCGTGCGTTCGGCTGCGACCGGTGCCGATGTCGGGCAGAATATCGGCTGGATGCAAAAACCGGGCCCGATACAGATCCTGTCACTTTTGACCGGTCTTTTCGAACCCTTTTACTATCAGGCGAGCAGTGCACAGGCGTTTACCGACATCTTCATTATGACGCCGCTGATCATATTGCTGATCGTCGCAGCATCGATGGTCGCGATCAACTGGAATGAGCCCGACCGCGTCCGTACGTCTGGTGCCGGACTGATGGCCCTTTTTGTGATACTGCCGTGCGTGATCGCTTTCGCCGTCAGTTGGCTTAGTCCGTATTCGATCTGGGGGACCCGGCACCTTATTGTGGTTTTCGGGCCGTTCGCCCTATTGTCGGGAATGTTGATCGGACGGGGCCGTCAGGCGACGATCCCGGTGGTCTTTTCGTCGGTTTTCGCAGTGCTCACGATCGTCGCTTTCGTCAAACAGGTAAGGAGCGAGCCGGTAAACTATATCTGGTGTGCCTGGGAACCGCTGACGAACCGCGCTTTGTCCGCCGGCGCAAGTGAACCGATATTTGTCTTTGAAGACCTTGTCGGGTATCACGCATGGTTTGCCATGCACGACTTGCCGAAACGTCCGCGTGTGGTAAAGATCATTGGCGTCGAGGGGATGGCGGAGGACAATGCATATTTTCTGCCGCGGGGATATGATGAAATAACAACCAAAAACTCGGCCGATATCAACGATCCTGCGTTCTGGGCAATGTTCCGTGCTAAAAACCTCGACGAATCGCAGCCGCCGATCAGCGATCTTGTCGCCCGCGGATATCGCGTCACCGATCGCAAAATGATGGCCGCCGGTACAGAATCTGCTCTGCTGATCCGTTTCGAAAAATAAATGAACGGCCAGCCGGAACTGCTACTTTCTCTTCCATCTGACACCGTCCTTGGTGTCCTCGAGAATTATTCCTTTCTCGGCCAAAAGATCGCGGATCTCGTCCGAACGCGCAAAATTCCTGTTTCGTCTGGCTTCCTGTCTTTCAGCGATCAGTGCCTCGATCTCCTCGGCCAGGATCTCGGTCTCGAGTTCGCCAAAAATGCCGAGGACGCTGTTAAAGCGGCCGATCGCGTCGAGTACTGCTTCTTTGTTATCCGCCCGCAGTCCGCCTTTTGCAAGAACCGTGTTGATCTCGCGGACCACATCGTGAACGGCCGCCAACGCGGCGGCGGTGTTGAGGTCGTCATCCATTGCCGAGGAAAACGCTCGAAGTGAATTGTCGACGGCCGCCCGGACACCGTCATGCGAACCGCTTTCGGCCGCCGCGGCGATGACCAGCCGCCTGAAATTTCTCAGCCGCTCGACGGTGCTTTCGGCCCCCTGCAAGCCCTCAAAAGTGAAGTTCAGCTGTTTTCGATACGGGACCGACAGCAGCAGATACCTGATCGCAAGCGGAGAGTACCCCTGCTCGCGGAGATCGCGAAACGTGAAGAAATTGCCCTTAGATTTGGACATCGTGACGTCGTCGATCTTCAGAAACTCACTGTGGACCCAATATTTTGCAAATTGCTTACCGGTCGAGCCTTCGCTCTGTGCGATCTCGTTCTCGTGATGAGGAAACTGCAAGTCCATACCGCCCGCATGCAGGTCAAATGTCTCGCCCAGATATTTCATCGCCATCGCTGAACATTCAATGTGCCAGCCCGGACGGCCTCGGCCGAACGGTGCGTCCCAGCCCGGTTGTTCATCCTCGTCGACCAGTTTCCACAGCGCGAAGTCGCGAGCGTCTTCCTTGTCATATTTGTCGGTATCGATGCGCTCGCTTCCGCCGGCGATATTGCCGGAAAAGCTGATCTTCGAAAGCTTGCCGTATTCGGGAAATGCCGAGATCCGGTAGTAAATTGACCCGTCGGACTCGTAGGCGTGGCCGTTTTCGAGCAGTTTCGAGATGATGTCGATCATCTCGGCGATGTGATGCGTGGCCCGCGGCGTAACCTCCGGCCGCTCAATGCTGAGAGCGTCAAAATCCTCCCAAAAATACTGAATATAGGGCGCCGTGAAATCATCGATCGAGATCCCGAGTTTGTTCGACTCGTTAATGATCCGGTCATCGACATCGGTCAAATTAAAGACATGGGTGACCTGATAACCCTTGTATTTCAGATACCGCCGAAGTACGTCGCCGAAGATAAACGTCCGAAAATTGCCGATATGGGCAAAATTCCACACCGTCGGGCCGCAGATATACATCCGCACTTTGCCTTCTTCGATCGGGCGAAATTCTTCTGTTTGACGCGAAAGTGTGTTAAAAAGGGTCAACATAATAAACGAAACTCAGATTATAACCCAACCGGATCAAAATTCGAGTTGATCCCGGAAATACGCAAAAAAGAATGTGAAATGCCGTCTGACAATTATTATGGCCTTTTGAGCCGAACTGGTGAGGCAATTGAACATTATGAATAAATATCGACAGATCGCGGCCGTTGGCCAAATAAATGACATGGCGTGCTGGGCGGCGTCCCTGAAATGGTGGTACAAGGCGGCCATGTCCATTAACGCGTCTCAGACCAAACTCTGGGATCGATATAAGAGCAGGGCGACCCAACTAGGAGGAATGCCGGACAATGATATGAAATTCATCATCAATGAAAACGGCATGCAGTTGTTCGAGTTTCCCATAGCGACGGGATTTACTTTTGCAAAGGTCCGCGATCTGCTGATGTGCGGCCCGATCTACACGGCATTCACCGAGTTCGGCACAAACAAACGGCACGTCAACGTGATCTACGGTATTTCCGGTGACAATGTCTGGGCGGATGTGAGCTGTATGGAGCCCCAGGATCATGAGGCCGGCGGCGGAAAATGGAAAGGAAAGCACATCTCCCGCGGACTGACCGATTTTAATTCGGTCGGGTCGGTTTGGGCCGGGGTCCACCGCGGCAATTACAGGGAATTTTGGAGTTGCTTTGGCGAAATTTGATAAAACTGCCCCATCAGGCCTTATTGCCGGTCGTCGCCTAAAAGATCGCCCGGGACGTACTCAGAGCGGGCAAGGTCCGAGAAGAGGTATTCGCGGCTGTAGAAGCGTAACGGGTAGTCTTTGTCATGATCGGCCACGAGTTTGTTCGCCTTGTCGAGCAGCGAGGCACCTTCGTTGTTCCGGTTGAATTTATCGACGGTGTTCATCCAAAAAACGGTCAATGTCTCGTGATATGGCATTTCCTTGGTTAGATCGACCCCGAACGCGTCGAGAAGCTTAAAGATTCCCGTTCGCATTTTTTCGGTCGCCGGACCGAGGCCGTCGTTGGTCAGGTAATACAAGGCGACCGTAAGGTGTTCCGCGTGCTTCCATTCGTCGCGGCCTATCGACCCGTCCTCAAATCGCCTGACGACGTCGACAATCTCCATTTCATCAGTAAATCTCATCACTTTCAAAAAAACGAAAGGCAGAACGACCGTCTGCCTTTCCTTCTGAGCAAGGTCACATTGTCCGTGGGGTCAGGCCGCGATCGCCGCCGTCTCGTCCTCGATATCATCCATAAACAAGTACTTTCTCCACTCCGGGCGATTTTCGGCGTAATGGCAGAGAAGCACGTGGTCGAGGCCGAGACGAAGCAATTTCTGCGAGGTCAGCAGGGGCATTCGTGCCTGCTCTGGCGTGCGGTTGCCTTTTCGCTGGTTGCATTTCACACAGGCCGAAACAAGATTGTGCGGCGTTGATTCGCCGCCCTGTGCCCGCGGGAAGATATGGTCGAGCGTCAGATCCTTGGCGTGCTTGCTCTCACCGCAGTATTGGCAGCGATAGCGGTCGCGAATATAGATGCGTGCACGTTTCATCGTAGTTTCACGATTATTCCGCCTGACGTGGACGTAATGCCGCAGGCGCACGACCGACGGCACGGGAAAGGTCGTCGAAGGGGAATGCAGGACATTGTCACCGTCATTCTCTTCGACAAAAACGGCGCCGCGAAACCAAAGACAAACGGCCCTAGCCACTCCGACAGTGCCGAGCGGTTCATACGAAAAGTTCAACAGTAAAACTCGTCCTGTAAGCAAACCTCTCCCTCCTTATAATTATGCCTACAATTTACTATTGTTTGGTGCAAATATGCAAGATATAGTTGTGGGAATGGTCAAGGAAGACTATATTTTGTTGCCCGGCCTCAATGAAGCTTCGCAAAGGTGCTAGAAATGCCGGAAGCCTTTCGGGGCGAGTTCGTACCGCGTTCCGTCATCGGAAATGATGACCTGCCCGTTATTCGCCGTGATCTCGCCGATCTTTGTTATCCGAAACCGTTCATCGACAGTAATCTCGTGGTTTGCGGTGAACAGCAGTTCGAAGTCCTCGCCGCCGTCCAATGCCATTTCAAGCGATCGTGCCGGATCATACAATTGTGCAAGATCGGCATCGATCGGTATCCGTTCGGCAAAGACCATCGCCCCTACACCGCTTGAACGGCAGATATGCCCGAGGTCCGACGAGAGGCCGTCGCTAAGGTCTATCATCGATGTAAGTAACCCACATGTTGTCAGATATTTAGCTAAGTCTACCTGAGGATGCGGTTGAAGTTGTCTTTTGACTAATCCGGACTCGGGATCGCGGTTTGCACCGGCCGATTCGAGGATCGCAAGTCCGCCCGCCGCTCCGCCCAACGAACCGCTGACATAGATCGCGTCACCGGCCTTTGCTCCGGACCTCAAAATCGCCTTTCCCTTGGCGGTCTCGCCGCCGACGATCGAGTCGATGACCAAAAGATCAGGGGACCGCGAGATATCACCGCCGGCCAGCTCAACGCCGAATCTGTCTGCAAGCAGATGCCATCCGACGTACAGATCGTCAAGAAAGCCGCTATTCCATAGACGTTGAGGCACGGCGATGGAGAGCATCGCCCACTTTGGCACAGCTCCCATCGCAGCGACGTCCGATAGCGATACTGCGAGGGATTTGTGCCCTATCTGCCCGGCAGTTGCCCAGTCGAGGCGGAAATCGACGTTTTCGACCAGCATATCGGCGGTGATCACCTGATCGGTCGCGGCGTCTTTGGGGAGGACGGCGCAATCGTCGCCGACCTTGGACAGGCCAAAAGTGGACTTAAGATATTCGATCGTCTCAAATTCGGTCCGCATCACATTCCTATTGACACAACTTTATTAAATACATACAATAACGCCTGTCGGTTTTATAAAAAACTTTAACACAATCCCCGCGTCGATGGCACAAGAACCTGTAGTAATACCTGAGAAGATCTACTTTAAGATCGGCGAAGTCTGCGAACTTTTGGACGTTCAGGCTCACGTTCTTCGCTATTGGGAGACCGAGTTTTCGATGCTGTCGCCGCAAAAGAACAAATCCGGTCAGCGAAGCTATCGTCGGCGTGATGTCGAGATCGCTCTTCGCATTAAACAACTCCTTTACAACGAGATGTTTACCATTGCCGGAGCCCGCAAGAAACTGCAGCAGGAGATCAAAGAGGGATTCAAACCGAGATCCGAGACCCGTCCGGAACCGGCCGCGGAACCGCCCGCACCCGCTGCCGTTCCACCGGTTGCTCAAACTTCCCGAAATAGCGCTCCTATGCTCTTCGACGCTGGTTTCAAACGGTCCGATACGGCACTTGAGCCGCCGTTGCCGTTTGAGATGCCGCCGGTATTTAACGGTGATCAGCATGAGGCGATCAAATCGCTTGCTCAAAACCTTCTCGAATTGCGTGAGATACTTAAACCTAAAGCCGCGTAGCGACGCACTTCGATTGTTCGAAAGTGAAGGTTTGACAATTGTTGGCGGTAAATCTAATCTTAAAATTCGACTTTTCGGGACGTAGCGCAGTCTGGTAGCGCGTTCGCTTGGGGTGCGAGAGGTCGTGAGTTCAAATCTCGCCGTCCCGACCAATAAACATGGGGCTTTCAGCGATTGCTGGAAGCCCCATTTTTTTGACTTGGTTGCAGGTTGGTTGCAGTATTCTTTTTGTCATCCTTTTTCCGCTCAAAACTCTCAAAGATCATCACTCCTGATCAGGCTGGTTTATAAACATCCTTTGTGTGGTTCAAAACTGCGCCGAATGGCGCGTTTTCGCGACTTTTATGGCCGATGCTGTCTATTTTCATGGCTTTTTGGCGAGGCACATTTTTTGCCAACTGGTGATCGGAGGTTCAGGAAATGGTTGAAATTATCACGATAGAAAAAGAAGAGCTGATTCGCTTGATCGACACCTCCGTCGCGGGGGCCATCGAAAAAGCTATACATTCATCTCAGCCGCCGCAGATCATGACGAAGTCCGAAGTTGCGAAGTATTTGAAGAAATCGGGAGCAACGATCAATCGATGGATGCGAAAGAATGGCCTTCCGTTTCACGGAGTGGGACGGCCAACTTTTAACAGAACTGAGGTGGATGCCTGGTTAGCGAATTACTAAGCGTATGTCAGTTTTTAAGAAATATAACGGTAAGCGGATAAATGCTAAGCATCCGGCGTATCCGACAGCTCGTTGGTGGGTATACAGACGAGTTAAAGGGCACAAGACCATTCATCAGGTTATTCCAACAGCCCGTACTAAGGAAGAAGCTGAACTCGCCGAGCGACAACTGGTAAAGCAACTATTCGACAGATCATTCGGACTAACCGATACAACCGTAACTTTTGGCGACTTTGTAGAAAAGACCTATCGAAAATATGTAGAGCAAAACAACGTCAATAAGGGAGCGAAAAAGCTTTACATAAAACTTCTATTAAAACATCTAAAGGATCAACCTCTGCATACCATTACGCCACAGGATTGTCGCGATTGTAGGAACAAACTCCAGTACGGTAAAAACCAGCGAAACAAGAAAAGTTTAAT
>CALDGX010000046.1 GCA_937941715.1 uncultured Chloracidobacterium sp.
TGAAACTCCCCGAATAAGTATATTCCGCGCAGCCCATTTGCCGCGACTCATCAAAAACTATGTTATGAAAACTGCACGACTGCGGCAGGTCGTCGTCGCTAAAAAAGGTCAACAGCGACGCCCTGTCGTCGAACCTGTAATCCACGCCGTCAGAATAGAACAGCTTTTCGGCAAAGTTGGCAACGACACGGTCATAGTCGCGGCACGTCCAGCCGGTCGCCAATTCGTTGAGCATCCTGGCAAATTCCTCGGCAGTCAATGGCAGACAACTCCGTTCTTGATCACATTTCTGACCTGATCGCCGCCAAATTCGTATGAAAGCTGCCGATAGTCGCCGCAATCGAGGATCACAATGTCAGCATTTTTTCCGACCGCAAGCGAGCCGTGCGTTTCGCCCAGGCCTATCGCGAACGCGGCGTTTATCGTCGCCGCGTTCAGGGTCTCGGACGGCAGCAGCTTTTGATAACGGCAGGCGATCGCCATCGCCATCGGTTGTGACGGGCACGGCGCCGAGCCCGGATTGTAATCGGTCGAAAGAGCGATCGCACAGCCGGCGTCGATCATCTTTCGTGCGTCGGCGAAATGGGTCTTGCCTCCGTTGAAATTTTCGGTCGGAATGACGACGCCGATCGTCTCCGAATCGGCGAGTTCGGCGACCTCGCTGTCCGAGATCGCGTCGAGATGATCGATCGACGACGCCCCGCAGGCGATCGCCAGCCGGCTGCCGCCCAAATTGGTAAATTGATCGACGTGAGCCTTGATCCCAAACCCGAGTTCCTCAGCCGTTTCGATGATCCGGCGTGTCTGATCGAGCGAATAGGCACCGCTTTCGCAAAAGACATCGCAAAAGAACGGCACACGTCCGAAGAAATGCGACCGCTCATACCACTCCCAGGCTGCCGCCAGCATCGTTTGACAGATCTCGTCGACATAAAAATCGGGATCGCCTTTATGTTCCGGCGGAATAGCGTGAGCGGCGAGAAAGGTCGGAACGATGTCGATCGGGTGGCTCTTGTCCAGTTCAGCGATGACATCGAGCATTTTAAGTTCCGCGGCGGCATTGAGGCCGTAACCTGTCTTGATCTCGCAGGCCGTCGTGCCGCAGGCGAGCATCTTGTCGAGCCGCTCAAGGCCTTGCTCGATCAACTGGTCGGCCGACGCCGCCCGTGTCTCTTTGACCGTCGAGATTATCCCGCCGCCGCCGGTCAGTATCTCGAGATAGTCCGCTCCGCGGATCTTCATCTCAAACTCGTCCAGGCGGTCGCCGGCGTAAACAATATGGGTGTGCGGGTCGACAAACCCGGGACAGACCACGCGGCCTTCGGCATTGATGACCTTATCAGCCTCAAACGCGGGCAGGATCGCGGCCGTTTCGCCGACACCGACGATCCTGCCGTCCGCTATCGCAACGGCACCGTCCATGATCGTGCCAAGTTCACGCATCGCCGTGCCGCGTTTCGGTTTGCCGTCAGAGGCACAGGTCACCAATTCAGCAGCGTGAATAATGATCAGATCGCAGTCTTGCATCAGGGTTTTTGCTTCGCGATCCGTTTGTGGGTCTCGCCGACGCCCATCAATGCGGCAGTGCCGTACCACGGCGTTGCCTCGACGATAAAGACGCCTGCCTTAACGGCGGGATCCGTACCGGCCAGTTTTAATGCTTCGTCGACGCTGGCTACATTGAAAATGAATAACCCTCGATATGTACGGTCATTCTTGCCAAATGGGCCCGCGAGAGCCAGGGTGCCCTCGTCGGCGAGGCGGTTAATATTTGCCATATGGCCGGCGAAAATGGCATCCCGATCGGCTCCCTTGATCGAGGCGTCTTTTGGCCCGGTCTTGAGGATGACAAGGACGTAGTTCTTCATTCCGTTGTCGTCGCCCCCGAACCGTTTCGCCAGCTCTTCGTCATACGCCGGCTTTTCGTCTGCACGCGCTGCAATGACCTGCGCAGACGCGGCCGTGAAAGCACCGACGATGCAGAGCGCAATGAAAAAAGTCCTCAGGATCATAAATAAATGCCTCCGGTAAAGTGTTTCCGCCCAACAAGCATAATGAATACTGAGCCGCGGCTCAAGTTTTTGCGACCAAATGCCATCGGGCGGCGTCAAACTGATAAGTCAATTTGTGAACGGAGAAGGGTATGCTCAGATCATTTACGGGATCGCTCTTGATTTTGGCAGCCGCGGCAGTGTCGGTTTTGGCTCAGGATGACAAGAGCGAAACGATCCGGATCGACACGTCGCTGGTGAATATACCGGTGATCGTCAGCGACCGCAACGATCGGTATGTGCCGGGACTGGCGAAGGCGAACTTTCGTGTTTATCAGGACGGTGTCGAACAGACGATCGAACTATTTAACAATGACGCCGCCCCGATGAACGTCGTTCTCGCCCTCGACACCAGCCGAAGTACGGCCGGCGTGCTAGGCAAGATAAAAAAGGCGGCTCGAAAATTTATCAAAGATCTGGGCCCCGAGGACCGTTGTATGGTCGTCACCTTTGACAACGATCTCGAGATCCTTAGCGAACTGACCGCTGACAAGCGGGCGCTTGCCTCGGCTATCGACGGCGCCGAGATCGGCGCGGACTTTGGCACGGTTCTGCAGGATGCGGTATATGACGCCGTCCAGCGTCGCCTGCGGAACATAAAGGGCCGGAAGGCCCTGATATTGCTGACGGACGGCGCGGATTATGGCAGCCGGATCACCAAAACGCAGCTATTCGAGCGGCTGAATGAATCGGACACCGTGGTCTATCCCATCTATTACGAAAGCGAGATGCGTGTCCGCGACGTGTTTCCCAGGCGATTTCCCGATCAGGTCGGAATGGGCCGGATGGGCCGCCGGGGCGGCATCGGACGATTTCCGGGCGGAAATTTTCCTGACCGGTTCCCGAACCGCCGCAACGGGCGCATCGATCCGCGTCGAGGCGGCAATCGGCCTAACAATGACGCTCAACAGCAGGGTTCGATCGCGTTCCTCGAGCGTCTGGCAGATATCACCGGCGGACGCTTTTTCAAGGAGAATAAGGCCGACCTCGACGACGCATTTCGTCAGATCACGGACGAGATGAAGCGGCAGTACGTCCTCGGGTTCTATCCCACGGAAGATTCGGCTCCCGGCACCGAACACAAGATCAAAGTGCAGATCGACCGCCCCGGAACCGTCGTCCGGGCGAAAGGCAGCTACCGAACGCAGGCGAAATAGAAGCGCCCGCCCCTTATATACCCGCTTTTTGGACCGAATCCCTAACGGCCGGATGGCTGCCCTTACGATTCTAAAATCTAATATGGTAAATTGTTGGAAATAGTATTTTTTCGCAACACTTTATCGAAAATGAGCCGAATTATCCATGCACCGACCGGAACCGAACTTTCCTGCAAAAACTGGCTGATCGAGGCCGCCTATCGGATGATCCAGAACAATCTGGATCCGGATGTGGCGTTTGACCCCGACAACCTGATAGTTTACGGCGGACGCGGACGGGCGGCGCGCAATTGGGAGTGTTACGACGCGATACTCAAGAGTCTGCGCGAGCTTAATGAAGACGAAACGCTGCTCGTGCAATCGGGCAAGCCGGTCGGTGTTTTTCGCTCGCATAAGGACGCACCGCGTGTACTGCTGGCAAATTCGAACATCGTCCCGCACTGGGCGACGCAGGAGCAATTTGACCAATACGAACGCGACGGGCTGATGATGTACGGGCAGATGACCGCCGGTTCGTGGATATATATTGGCACTCAGGGCATCCTGCAGGGCACGTATGAGACATTTGGCTCGCTCGCAAGGCAGCATGGCTGGGGCACGCTCGCCGGAAAGCTCGTTTTGACGGCGGGCTTGGGCGAAATGGGCGGTGCACAGGCACAGGCGATCACCTTCAACGGCGGCGTCGGTATCCTTGTCGATGTCGATCCGTGGCGGATCGAGCGCCGCTTGCAGCTCAAGCAGGTCGATGTCGCCGCCGCCGACCTGGACGACGCGATCCGGATGGCGAACGAGGCGGTTGCGAGCAAAGAGGCCCGATCGATCGCGCTTTGCGGCAACGCCGCCGAGGTACATTGGCATCTGCTCGAACGCGGGATCATTCCTGATGTCGTCACCGACCAGACGTCGGCCCATGACGTGCTGTACGGCTATATTCCCGTCGGGCTGTCGCTTGAGGAGGCCTCAGAATTGCGGAAGACCGATCAGGCCGCTTACGAAGAACGGGCGATGGCGTCGATGGCTCGCCATGTCGAAGCCATGCTCGAATTTCAGCATCGCGGGGCGATCGTCTTCGATTACGGCAACAACCTACGCCAGCGGGCAAAGGACCACGGCGTCGCCAACGCCTTTGATTATCCCGGATTCGTGCCGGCGTACATCAGGCCATTGTTTTGCGAGGGCAAAGGGCCTTTCCGCTGGGTCGCCCTGTCGGGTGATAAAGAGGACATCTATAAGACGGACGAGGCGATAATGAATTTGTTCCCTGAGGACGATCACCTCGCCCGCTGGCTGACGATGGCCCAGGAACAGGTCGAATTTCAGGGACTGCCGGCCCGGATCTGCTGGCTCGGCTATGGGGCGAGGGCAAAAGCGGGGCTGAAACTCAACGAAATGGTCGCCAGCGGCGAGTTGAAAGCTCCCATCGTCATCGGCCGCGACCATCTCGACTGCGGCAGCGTCGCCTCGCCAAACCGCGAGACCGAGTCAATGAAGGACGGCTCGGACGCCATCGCTGACTGGGTCTATCTCAACGCCATGATCAATGTCGCCGGCGGCGCCACATGGGTCTCGCTGCACCACGGCGGCGGTGTCGGCATCGGCTATTCGCTGCACGCCGGCCAGGTGATCGTCGCCGACGGCACACCGGAGGCCGCGGCACGAATTGATCGTGTGCTGACCACCGACCCCGGAATGGGGGTGATCCGGCACGCCGACGCGGGATATGACGAGGCGATCGAATTTGCCGGGAAGAACGACGTCAAGGTGCCGATGCATCGCTGAACACGGTCGTTGAACGTCCCGAACATAAAAACTGTCACAATGCCCCTGTCGGCGGTGTTTTATAATGAAACACGCGACTTCAGGGGCATATTTAAGTGTCGAAAATGACGGTCAGCCGTATCAGCCTAAATATGAATATGAGTTACTCGGCAGCATCGCTTTCCAAAAGGCTCGCCGGGGCGGTTGTACTGGCCGTCCTCGCCGCCATTTCATCATTCGCTCAGCAGAAGGCAGTGCAGATCAGCCCGAGAACAACGGCAAAGATCAACAAGTATCTGGACGGCATCGGCAAGCAAGGATTTAACGGCGTCGTTATGGTCGAGAGCAACGGGCACGTGGTCGTGTCTCGGGCGTTCGGTATGCGAAACGCGGAAAAGGATATTCCGAACGACGTGAATAGCGTGATGGACATCGGCTCTCTGACGAAACAGTTCACGGCCGCGGCCATCCTAAAGCTCGAAATGCAGGGCAAACTCTCCACCGACGACAAGATCGCCAAGTACTTTGATAACGTGCCCGCGGACAAAGCAGAGATCACGATCCACCACCTTCTTCGCCACATCTCGGGCCTGACCGGCGATGTGGGCGGCGATTACGAAAAGATCACTCGCGAAGATTTTTTGGTGAAACTGATGGCGTCACCGCTCGAATCAAGGCCCGGCGAACAGTTCGGCTACTCGAACATCGGCTACAGCCTCCTGGCGATGATCATCGAAAAGGTGTCAGGCCGCAGCTATGAGAATTTTCTTTATGAGAGCCTGTTTCACCCCGCAGGAATGGAGTCAACCGGTTATTCGAGGCCAAAGTTCGATCCGAACTCGATGGCTGTCGGTTACCGTTGGGACGGGCAAGTTTGGGCCAAACCGACTGATAAGCAATGGGACGGCGACGCTCCATTTTGGCACCTGAAAGGCAACGGCGGCATACTGACGACCGCTTCAGATATGGCAAAATGGGCGATCGCATTACGCGGCGATACGGTACTCTCACCGGCCGCCAAACAAACGATGTACGCCCCGAAGCTGCGTCCGAATGAGAATGAGAATCCGTTTTACGGCTATGGTTGGGATATTTTCAGGACCGGCCGCAACACGCTCGTCGCGACCCACAACGGCACGAACAACATCTTCTACGCCGAGATGCACAGATTTCTTGACGAAAAACTGACTATCTTTCACATGGTGAACAAAGGCATACCGTCCTTCGTTGACGTCAACCGGCAGATCACTCGGATAATATTCGAGCCCGCCTACGTCCCGACCGTACCGCCTGCGGAAAACGCAGAGAATCAGCTTCTTACTGACGAGATCATCAAGATAGTCCTCGAAAAAGGCGTCGGGCCGGCGGTCAACGCTTTCAACCGCCGCAAGCCGGGTCTCGGGCTTATCAGGAGGTTCATCAACCGCAAGGGCTATGATCTGCTCCGCGAAAAGAAGTTCGAACAGGCGATCGAGATGTTTCGGCTCAATACGATCGCATTTCCCCGCTCATCGAACGTGTATGACAGCCTAGGCGAGGGGTATATGGAGGCGGGCGACAAAAAGCTGGCTCTCAAGAATTTCGAAAAGAGCCTGCAACTCGACCCTGAGAACGGCAACGCCGCGCAAATGATCAAAAATCTGCGTGAAAAGCCGGAATAACGGCTATTCGGGATTATCTTTTATATATTTCTCGAGTTTCTTCTTATCCGAATGGTTGGGCACCTTTAATAGGAACGCCTTGTATTCCGCGGCGGCGAGTTTCCTGGCTCCCGCGAGGTCATATAGACGGGCTTTCAGGAGGTGACATTCAGCCATTCCGACAGGATCGAGCCGCAGAGCCTCATCGAGGGCTGCGAGGCCGTCGTTGCCCCTCCTCGCCTGAAGGTATGCCTCGCCCAACAGCCGATAGGCCCTAGCGTATGACGAATCGGCGACCACGGCCCGCTCAAAAAAGTCGATCGCGGCCGCGACATCACCCTTAAGTGCGCTGACGATGCCGAGATTCAGAATAGCAGGGGTGTAATCGCTTCTCAGGGCGAATGAACGCCTAAATGCGCTCTCCGCCTCCGCGAGGTCCTGCTGGTCGATGTACAGCGTCCCGAGCTTTGACCACGCGATGAAATCCTCAGGATCGGCGGCGACGATGGCTCTGACGAACCCGATGGCCCGTTTCGTGTCATTTTCCCTCTCGGCTTCGGCGGTTTTGCGATAAAGGTCGGCGGTCTTTTCGTTGGGCGGCCGGGCAAACTTCGCGTTTACGACGCCGGGCTGAGCTCCGGCCTCCGTGCCCGGCGGGAAAATGTCAAAATCCTCTCGTTGACGCGTGTTGGTGACGTCAAAGACCGACTTTCGGGCGGCCTCGACGCCATCGACCTCGATCACCAGCGTGCCGCCGGTGCCTCGTTTCTGAAAACAGTAATTTCCGGTCCGGCCGATCACCTGTCTGGTCGCAGGTTGGAGGCTGTCCGAATAGACCGCGGTGATCCGCGGCTGCTTGCCCTCGGGCCGGGCGCCCTTAAGCACGACACGGCCGTAAACGAATGGCACCAGCCGATTATCGCGGCCCGATTCGCGCGACGGCGTTTCGCCAAACTCCCGGCACATATCATCCGCCTGAGCATGGATCGCCACGCCGCAGAGCAGCACCGCGGCCGAAAGCGATATCACCGCACAAATGTGCCTCACCCTTTGCCTCCCACAAACAAAGCCTATCTGATCTATACAGGTACGTTGAGCCAAATGCACGGGCAATGTCAAGAGATTTTTTTTGAACGCGTCGTGCACCGTTTTCGGAGAAATGCTCGGGTCAAAGGCCGGCGGTCAATCTGCCAGCCATTTGTGCATCACCGGGAACGGAGCCACGCCGAGTTCGGCCGCACGCGAAGGCGAGTACGCCATTCCGTGTTCCGAAAGGCCCGGCAATCCGAGAATATTGCCGATCGAGATATTGAACAGGATCGCTTCGGACTTGCCGTGGTAACCGTCCCTGTGGAATACGACCGCCGGATCGATCCCTAAGAATACCGACGCCGCATATGACCAAGCGATGGCCTGCACCTCGACCACGGCAGCGTTGACATCGGGCAGAACGACCTCACCAGATATCGTCGAACGGATCGCCGACGGAGCGAATGCCAGATGTCCCGCTTCGTGCAAAAGGTCTCCGGGATACCGCAATTTCGCCTCATCGATCACCAATCCGCCGTCCTTTACCAGAATGCCGGGCAAAAAGGTGTCGCCGGCAATCTCGCCAAACGAGATATCCAGCCCGATATCACGGAGAAATCCGGCGATCGATCGGCCCAAGCTGCCATTTTCGGATCCGGTCACACTTGCTTCCATAGATCAAAAACTTTCACTTTCATTCTACCGATCGTCGCAACGTTTAACTAGGTGCTGATTGACTTAGACATAAGTTTGGAAAATACTTCAAGTAGGCATTATGTCAAATATTTTCGAACTCACGACACGGCCCGATCCGAAGTTGCTATTTACACGCGGCGATAAAAATGACCCGCGTATGGGTGAGATCGTTCACTCGGACCCGGATCACTACGCTTCATCGGATATCGTAATTCTCGGCTGCCCGCAGGACGACGGGGTGACCCGCAATTTTGGCCGCAAAGGCGCCGCGGAGGCTCCCGACGCGATCCGCGATCAGTTTTATCGCCTGACGACGTTTAATATCAGAAAGCGCATTTTCGACCTCGGGAATACCGTCATCGGAGCGACGCTCGAGGATACGCACGACACTCACGCTGAGGTCGTCGAGCAGGTGCTCCGCGACGGAAAACGTCTGATAGTACTCGGTGGCGGCAACGACATTTCGTACCCGGACGGCGTCGCGATGGCAAAGGTCTTTGGGCCCGAGTGGTGGATCGGCGTAAATGTCGATTCGCACCTTGATGTGCGTCTGGCCGAAGAGCGGAACAGCGGAACGCAGTTCAGGCAGCTGCTGGACGGCGGTCACCTGCTGCCAACATATTTTTACGAGGTCGGGTTTCAAACGCACTTTTGTTCGCCGGTGTATTACGAGTTTATCCGGGACCAAAAGGTGCACCGCATCAGCCTCGAACTTCTGAGATCGCGGGCCGAGGCCGACGTCGAACTAAAGGATATGATCCGCGACAAGTTCATCGGCCACAGTGCCAGCCTCAATACGTTCTTCAGCTTTGATATGGACGCCGTCCGCTCGGCGGATGCACCGGGAACGTCAGCCCCGTCGCCGCTCGGCTTGCGAGCGGGCGAGTTCATCACGCTCGTTAAATATGCCGCGTCGCTGGCAAATACGCGTATCATTGAGTTTACCGAGGTAAATCCGTCGTTTGACGTCGATCACCGCACAACGCGCCTGGTCGCGATCGGAATGCATCGGATCTGTACGGCCGCGGGTTGACCTGCCGCGGCGGCAATCGGCGGCGCGATCGGCTTTCGGAGCTGTCGCGACTTGACAGTTTTATCGGTGTTTGGCATTCTTAAGGTTCGCTTTTCGTAAGAAATACGCGAGGTGTAGTCTCTTAGCTCAGTGGTAGAGCACTACCTTGACACGGTAGGGGTCAGCAGTTCAAGTCTGCTAGAGACTACCATTTATATTTTCGATAAGATGCTTTCTAAGAACTTTGCTGTTTTTATAACTACTACGACACGCTTCTAATGGCGTGACCGTCGAACTGCGGTTGAACGGGTTCGACATTTGCAAAGTCGCTTTTATCGGATCAGATCTTGAATAGTAGTAGGTTGTTAATCGCTAGTTATCCAGCGTTGATCGATAAAGGCCGGACGCAATGTCGGGCTTGAGCGGCATGTTGCCGGTCTTTTGGCGGACGATAATTAACTTTTAACAGGTATATGAGCGAAATTAACGTAAAATACGGTGAAAACCTGCGGCCTTTTCCCGCGCCTGCGACGGTCCTGGATGCCTTTAAGGCACTCGACCGCGACGTGCTGAAGCGCACTCTGGCCGCCAAGGTCAACGGCGAACAGGTCGATCTCGGCAGCAGTTTGCCCGAGACCGGTGAGACCGTCGTCATCGAGCCGATCACGTCTGATTCGGACGACGGCCTGGAATTGATCCGCCATTCGACCGCTCATCTGCTCGCGGCCGCCATACTCGACCTGTTTCCGGGAACAAAGCTCGGCGTCGGGCCGGCACTGATGGAAGACCCGCGTTACGGCTACTATTACGACATAATCGCCCCACGGCAGCTGACCGAGGCTGATCTGCCGGTTATCGAAAAGAAAATGAAGGCGATGGCGAAGCAAAACCTGCCCTATCGCCGGGAGATCGTCGAAAAGGCGAGGATCCTCGACATTTTTGAGGGCCGTGAAGAACCGCTCAAATGCGAGCTGATCTCTGACAAGGTCACCGACACCGCCAGCATCTATTACATCGACAATTCGCCGTTCATTGATTTTTGCCTCGGGCCGCACGTTCCGCATACCGGCAAGCTCGGAGCCTTCAAGCTGCTCGCACTCTCGGGTGCCTACTGGAAGGGCGACGCGACGCGCGAACAGATGCAACGCATCTACGGGACCGCATTTGCACGGCAGGAGGAACTCGACGCTTGGCTCAAACAACGCGAAGAGGCCGAAAAACGCGATCACCGAAAGCTCGGACGCGAACTGGACCTTTTTTCGATCTCCGACGATTATGGCCAGGGCCTTATTCTCTGGCACCCCAAGGGCGGTGTCGTTCGAATGGAGATGGAACGGCTGCTCCGCGAGGAACTCGAGCAGCGTGGTTACAGTTTTGTCTTCACGCCGCACATCGCCAAGCGCGCATTGTGGGTGACGAGCGGTCACGAAGGAAACTATTCAGATTCGATGTACGCTCCGACGAGCATCGAAGAAGAGGAGTACCGCCTGAAGCCGATGAACTGCCCGTTTCATATCGGCATTTATAAGTCCAGCCCGCGGTCGTACCGCGATCTGCCGCAGCGATATTCAGAAATGGGCACCGTGTATCGAGCCGAGCTTTCGGGCACGCTGCACGGACTAATGCGTGTACGCGGCTTTTCGGTCGATGACGCGCATTTGTTCGTCCGCCCGGATCAGGTCCACGCGGAGGTCGCCGACTGTTTGGATTTTGCGATCAAGGTTTTTGATACCTACGGATTTGATAAGGTCAAATTTGAGCTGTCGGTTCGCGGTGGTGCTGAAAACAAGGGTTATCTCGGCTCTGACGAGGACTGGAACGCCGCAGAAGAGCAACTCGCGAGTGCCCTCAAGGAACGCGGCATCTCGTATGAACGGATCGAGGGCGAAGCGGCGTTTTACGGTCCGAAGATCGACATCAAGATCGAGGATGCGATAGGGCGCGTCTGGCAGTTGGGAACGATCCAGCTTGATTTCAACCTGCCCGAGCGGTTCGAACTGGAATTTACCGGTGACGACAACCTCAAGCACCGCCCGTTCATGATCCACCGGGCGTTGTTCGGGTCGATCGAGCGTTTCTTCGGAGTTTTGATCGAGCATTACGCCGGTGCATTCCCGCTCTGGCTCGCCCCGGTTCAGGTGACGGTGCTGCCGATCACCGACCGCATCAACGAATACGCCGAGCAGGTCGCCGATGAACTTCGCCGGGCCGGTTTCAGGGTCGAGTCGAATACACGCTCTGATAAGATCGGGGCTAAGATCCGCGACGCCCAGATGCAAAAGATACCGTATATGCTGGTCCTCGGCGACCAGGAATTGGAGAACAAGCAGGTCGCGGTTCGCGAACGTAAACAGGGAGATATCGGTGCGATGTCTCTGAATAAGTTCAAGGAGATGATCACGCTTCAAAAGGAAAAGCGTCGTCTCTAAGATCGCTTAATAACAAAGGAGGCACTTATCGCTAGAAGATTTGGTGGAAATAGATTTAAGCCGCGGTTTCGTGAGCCGCTTCACCGCACGAACGAGAGGATCAGGGTCCCTTCGGTACGTGTAGTGACAGAAGACGGTGAAACGCTCGGCGTGATGGACACGCGGGACGCGATCCAGGAAGCGAGAAATCGGGGCATCGACCTCGTTGAGATCGCCCCGAACGCAAAACCGCCGGTTTGCAAGATCATCGATTACGGTAAATTCCTTTACGAGCAAAAAAAGAAGGCTCACGAAGCGAAAAAGAAACAGGTCACTGTGCAGGTCAAGGAGATCAAGTTTCGCCCGGGAACGGATGATCACGATTACGACTATCGTAAAGAGAACGCCCGCAAATGGCTTAATGACGGCGATAAAGTACGTGCCGCGATCGCATTTCGCGGACGTGAGATGACGCACCGCGAACTCGGTGCCAAGATCCTTAAGAAGTTGACCGAGGATCTGACTGACGTGGCCGATGTCGAGGTTTACCCAAAGATGGAAGGCTATCAGATGTTCACCATCTTCGTGCCTAAAAAGACGAAGGTAGCCGAAAAGAAACCGGCACCTGCTGTCGAGGACAAGAAAGCGGAGAAGGCCGAAAAAGCGGCTAAAAAGCCGGCGGCAAAGCCCGCAGCGGTCGAAAAGGACGACGACGAAATATTTTAGAGAGCACTTTAAGTAGCTCCACCTAAGTTATACAAAGGAGAGAGGTTATGCCTAAACTAAAAACACACAAGGGCGCGGCAAAGCGTTTTCGCTCGACCGCCAGCGGCAAGTTCAAACGCGGACACTCGCACGCTCGCCATATTTTGACGAAAAAGACCGCCAAACGTAAACGCAATCTCGATATCGACGTGTTGGTATCAGAGGGCGATCAGAAGCGCGTGGAGAAGATGCTGCCGTATGGCCGCGACTAAATAAGGGATATTGAATGACGAATATCGAACATTCTCGATCCGGTACTTAACATTCGAGATTCGATATTCCATATCGGAGGAATTATGCCAAGAGCAAAACGTGGGAATAAGCGTCTAGAGAAACGTAAGAAAATATTAGCCTTAGCGAAAGGCTATCGTGGGACCAAGTCGAAGCTTTACCGTTCGGCAAAGGAGTCGGTCGAGCGTGCATTAAACTTTGCATACACCGGCCGTAAGCTGAAAAAGCGTGATTTTCGTAAGCTGTGGATCGTTCGTATCAACGCGGCCTGCCGTTTGAATGAGATCAAGTATTCGCAGTTCATTCACGGCCTGAATCTTGCCGGCATCGAACTCGACCGCAAGGTCCTCGCTGATATGGCTGTTAAGCAGCCTGAGGCTTTCACTGCCGTTGCCAACAAGGCGAAATCCGCTCTCGAAAACCGCGCAGCAGCATAAGCCAATGCTGTTCATGGTGATCGAACATTTCAAAGGCCGCGATCCTGCACCTGTCTATCGACGTTTTGCAGATCGCGGCCGTTTGATGCCCGAAGGCCTAAACTACGTAAGTAGTTGGATCGAAGTCGGCATGGATCGATGCTTCCAGGTCATGGAGACCAACGACCCAATTCTCCTGCAGGAATGGATAAAGAACTGGGGCGACCTCGTCGATTTTGAGGTCGTGCCGGTTGTGACGTCGGCTGAGATGGTCGAACTCTTCAAAAGCGAAGAATAGCCATTCTGATCAAGTTAAATCCCAACCTCCGCCTTCGCCTCAGCGAACATCGCGATCGCAAATTCCAGATCTTCCTTTGAGTGTGCCGCCGAGACCTGCGTTCTGATACGCGCCTTCCCTTTCGGGACCACCGGGAAGGAAAACGGTATCACGTACACGCCCTTAGCCAGCAGCGACTCAGCCATTTTCACGGCCGGCATTGCATCGCCGAACATTACAGGGACGATCGGGTGCTCGCCCGGGACGACCGTAAGGCCGATGGACGCGATCTTTTCGCGAAAATATCGCGTGTTATCGGCAAGTTTGTCTCTTAACTCGGTTGAATTCGAGAGCATGTCGATGGCGGCGATGGCCGCTGTGACGATCGGCGGCGCAACCGAGTTTGAGAACAGATACGGACGCGACCGCTGACGTAACAGTTCGATAACTTCTTTCTTTCCGCTGGTGTAGCCGCCGCTGGCACCGCCGAGGGCTTTGCCCAGGGTTCCGGTGATAACATCGACTCGACCCATGACATCGCAATGTTCGTGGGTGCCGCGGCCTGTTTTTCCGATAAATCCGACCGCGTGTGAATCATCGACCATCACCATTGCGTCGTACCTTTCAGCGAGGTCGCAGATCGCCTTGAGCGGGGCGATGTAGCCGTCCATCGAAAAAACGCCGTCGGTCGCGATCATCTTGAATCTGGCGCCGCTTGCCTCTTGCAGTTTGGCTTCGAGGTCGGCCATGTCGCAGTTCTTGTAGCGAAACCTCTGGGCTTTCGACAATCGAATTCCGTCGATCACGCTCGCGTGATTTAGTTCGTCGGAGATGATCGCGTCCTCTTCGCCCAATATCGTCTCAAAAAGGCCGCCGTTCGCGTCGAAACAGCTCGTGTAGAGTATCGTATCCTCAGTGCCGAGAAACTCGCTGATCCTCTGTTCAAGCTGTTTATGGATCGTCTGCGTTCCGCAGATAAATCTCACCGACGAGAGCCCGAAACCCCATTCGTCGAGCCCCTTATGGGCAGCGGCGACGATCGCCGGGTGGTCAGACAGCCCCAAATAGTTATTGGCGCACATGTTCAAAACCTCACGCCCGCCAACCTCGATCCGCGCTTCCTGCGGCGTCTCGATCACACGCTCGGACTTATACAGCCCTGCCTCGCGGATCTCGCCGATCGTATTCTCTAATTGTTCTTTAATTTTGCCGTACATCGTTAGACCTCACTCCAATCAAGAATGACCTTGCCCGAATTTCC
This sequence comes from uncultured Chloracidobacterium sp., assembly GCA_937941715.1. Taxonomy (GTDB): domain Bacteria; phylum Acidobacteriota; class Blastocatellia; order Pyrinomonadales; family Pyrinomonadaceae; genus OLB17. Next base: position 14,702 of record CALDGX010000046.1, read on the forward strand.
TTCCTTCATAACCTCAAAGCCCTTTTGGAAATCCTTGTACGAAAAGCGGTGCGTGATGACCGGCGAGATGTCTAGGCCGCCCTCGAGAAGCACGGACATTTGGTACCATGTTTCGTACATTTCGCGGCCGTAGATGCCCTTGATCGTCAGCATGTTAAAGATGACGGTCTTCCAGTTGATAGCGAATTCGTCAGACGGAATGCCGAGGAAGGCGACGTTGCCGCCGTGCGTCATATTCGCGAGCATGTCGCGGAATGCCTGCGGATTGCCGGACATTTCCATGCCGACGTCGAAACCTTCTTTCATGCCGAGTTCTTTCTGATAATCGGCGATCGACGTTTTGGTCACGTCTACGACGTGTTCGATGCCGTTCGCACGGGCGAGTTCGAGGCGTTTTGGATTAACATCTGTGATGACGATGTGCCGCGCACCGGCGTGCTTGGCCACCGCGGCAGACATAATGCCGATCGGGCCCGCACCGGTGATCAGCACGTCCTCGCCAAAGACCTCGAACGCCAACGCAGTGTGAACGGCGTTGCCGAATGGATCGAAAATTGCGGCGACTTCGAGATCGACGCCTGGCTTGTGCTTCCAGATATTCGTGTACGGAACGGCCATGTATTCGGCAAATCCGCCGTCGGTATTAACGCCGTAACCAAGAGTGTGCGCACATTTGAAGCGGCGTCCCGCGAGACAGTTACGGCAGCGTCCGCAGACCAGGTGGCCTTCGACGCTGACGATATCGCCGACGTAAAAGTCATTAACATTAGAACCGACATCGACGATCTCGCCGACGAGTTCGTGGCCCAGGATCGTCGGCACTTTGATCGTGCTCTGCGCCCAGGCGTCCCAGTTGTAAATGTGCACGTCGGTACCGCAAATACCGGTCTTTAACATCTTGATCAGCACGTCGTTGATGCCGATGGTCGGTTCCGCCACGTCCTCAAGCCAAAGTCCTTCTTCGGCCCTGCTTTTTACGATCGCTTTCATGATCTCAGGCTCCCAATAGTTTTGATAAATGCCGCTAATGCAATAATAACAGAGCGTTTGTTCCGCGTACACAACGGCTGCCCGATCAATGACTGCCCAAAAGCCCCATTTAACAATATTGTTTTACGTGAACGAATAAGCCTGATAAAATCAAGGTTTATGTTTCTGACCGTCAGGGACTTTTTTTGTTAAAGCAATAAGATATGTCTGAAGAAAGAGAAAAGGTCGAAGAGGTCCGAACCGCGTTTCTCAACGAGTTTGGCCCCTTTCGCGACTTGGATCTGAGCAATGCGACGCTCGCGTCGGCAGAGGAACTGTCGCGCGAACTCGCCGACATCAAGGTCCGCCACACCGGCAAGCGATCCGCCATTGCCGGCACGATGAAACTCATCGGCCGGGTCGCAGCGGAGGAACGCAGTGCGTTTGGCCAGCTGGTGCAGTCGGTCGAAAAGGACATCGTTTCGATGATCGAGTCCGCCGAAGCAACGCTCGCCAACTTTATCGTCAATGCCCGCATCGAGAGCGAACGACTCGACGTGACGCTGCCCGGCCGGCGGCCGCGGACCGGACATCTGCACCTGATAACCATACTCAGACAGCGGATCGAGGACATATTTGTCTCGATGGGCTATCACATTGAGGACGACCGCGAGATCGAGACCGACCATTACAACTTTGACGCTCTGAACATCCCCGACGGCCACCCGGCGCGCGAGTCACAGGACACCTTTTACACGAGCGATGGATTTGCCCTGCGTTCGCAGACGTCGACCGTGCAGATCCGCGCGATGGAACGCCGCGGCGTACCGATCCGGATCATCGCGCCGGGCAAGGTTTTTCGCCGGGATACGCCCGATATGACCCACGTGCCGATGTTCCATCAGATCGAAGGCCTCTGCGTCGACAAGGACATAACGATGGCACATCTCAAGGGAACGGTGACCGAATGGCTGCAGCGGCTCTTCGGCAGCGAGACAGTGACGCGTTTTCGACCGTCGTATTTCCCTTTTACCGAACCGTCGGCGGAGTTTGATTTCTCGTGCTTCAAGTGCCGCGGTACCGGCAAATTTGAAAATGAACGCTGCCGTCCGTGCAAAGGCTCGGGCTGGATCGAACTTGGCGGTTCGGGTATGGTCCATCCGAATGTTCTGAGGGCGGTCGGGGTCGACCCCGAGGTCTATTCGGGCTTTGCCTTCGGGTTCGGCCTCGAACGCATGTGCGCGATGATGTACTCACTTGACGATATCAGACTGATGTTCGACAACGATGTCAGATTTTTGGAGCAATTTAGATGAACATCAGCTTTGACTGGCTAAAAGACCTGATCGATCTGGATGGCAATGCCGACGAGACGGCTGCACAATTGACGCGTGTCGGATTGGCGGTCGAGGGCATTCATCCGCATGGCGACAACCTCGTGCTGGATATCGACCTTACGTCAAATCGGCCGGACTGCCTTTCGCATTTGGGTGTCG
>CALDGX010000047.1 GCA_937941715.1 uncultured Chloracidobacterium sp.
CCTTTGGGCTTTTGTGCGCTTAAACTACACTTAGCGGTATGGATGACCAGCAGCGGCAAAGATCAAAGGCTGAACTAGCCGACGAACGATTCGAGCAAATTGCCGCCGAAGTGCGCAAAAAGGTCGCCCGCGAGACCGCAAAACGCCGCCGCCTGATCAAAAACCTGAAGGGCGACCTGGAAAAACACGGCGATCCCGAACACTGGAAACGATGCGGTGATCTGATCCTGGCCAATGTGCATAATGCCAGACGTGAGGGTTCGCGGATCATAGTCAAGGACTATTTCAGCGACGACGTGCCGGACGTGGAGATCGAGGGCGAGGCGAACAAGCCGCTGAATGAGATCGCCGAAAGCTATTTCAGGCTCTACACAAAGGCCCGGAACGGCGTTTCTGTCATCACCGAGCGGATAGCGGCGTGCGAAACGGCGATCGAGAAACAAAAGGAGATCGCCGCCAACGTCGAGGCCGCGGTCGAGTCACGCGACATCGCGTACCTCGAGTCGCTGCTCGAACCGCCGCGAAAGATCGTCGAGAAGGCCCGCAAAAAGAAAAAGGACGTTGAGTTCAACGGGGCACGCCGTTTCGTGTCATCGGACGGGTTTGAGATATTGGTCGGCAAAAAGGCCAAGGATAACGACTTTCTGACATTTCGGGTAGCGAGATCGCTTGATACCTGGCTGCACGCCGCCGACTTTCCGGGTTCGCACGTCGTGATCCACAATCCCAATCGAAAGGAAATACCCGACCGGACGCTTTTGGAGGCGGCCCAGATCGCGGCATTCTACAGCGACGCCCGAAAGCTCTCGAAAGCGGCTGTCAATTACACCCTTAAGAAGTTTGTGAATAAACCGAAGCGGTCTGCGCCGGGCCTTGTCAGCCTGGCGAGTTTTAGGACAATACTGGTCGAGCCCAAAGTGCCGTTTGACGACGGCAAGATATGATCATTCGGCCATTACCTTATCGACGCTGTCCTTTAATTGCTTGATCGCCGCCGGCCCGCCGCCGCGAAGGACGGCCCGCAAGTGGCCGTCACGATCGACCAGGAGGCTAAGCGGCACGCCGTCAAAATTTGCCAGACGATAGATACTGCCCTTCATTTCGCGGGAACCGCGTGTGAGTTCGTAATTGAGGCCCATCTTTTCGCCAAACTCCTTGATCTTGGCGAAATCTTCGGGGTTGCCGTCGTCGTCGCCGACGTTGAGCCCGATGGTTTGAAAGCCCTTGTCGCGATACTTATTCTGCAACTCGATGAGGTGCGGCATCTCGGCCCGGCAAGGTCCGCACCAGATGCCCCAGAGATTGATCAGCACGACGTTGCCCTTGCGGTCGCTGATCTTGGTCTTTCCGCCTTCCATCGTTTCCATTTCGGCATCGGCGACGTCGCTCTTCAACGGCGGGTAAACTGACTCGCCCTTGTTCGCAGATCCGGCGCTATTCGTATCACCGGCTTTTGCAGAGTTGGCCGTGCCAGAGTTGGCACCGCTCTGCCCGCAACCGGACATAAACAGGGCGGCCGCGGCGATCGCGGTAAGGATCAGGAAATGGACGATCTTTTGCTTCATAAAACTAAACTTCATTTAACGGCTGTCCTGCAGGCGAAGGGCCACCAACGCTGAAAAAACCAGCATTCCAAACATTAGCATCAATACGATCTGATTTAAAACTTCGTTCATCCAGGGATGCAGGAACGTGATGTATCCGCTCAGGTCCGAGGGCAGTTTCCTGGCCGTCGGCATCGCGGGCAGTTCGTCTGGCTTGGTCAGCGTCGGTGACAGGCCGGCATTGCGTGCGTCGCCGAAATCACGAATCTTTTTCTCGACGTCGGCCTGATAATTTTCCATATCCCGGCGGGCATCAGCCATTATCTTGTCGTTCTCCGATTCGATGAACTTGTACAGCCCGAGGCCTTTTGTCCGCCCGTTCGGCGACGCGCCTTCCGGCTCGAGCGTGTCGAGTGTCGAAAACCGCTTCATCGTGTCGAACGACCACGCAGCCGGGACCAACAGGCTCGCGGGCTTCGAAACGCCGCCCGGTACGCCGACAATACCCGAAAACAGTATCTGCGGGATCAGGATCAGAGGTACGAGGCTGGTCGCCATCTCAGAAGACCGAACGATCGCCGAGACGAGCAATCCCGTTGCGATGCCGACACCACCGGTCAGGAGCATCGTCCAGAGCTGAGGCAGGCCGAACATCTCGCCCGGCATCGGCATAATGCCGGCCAGGTCAAAGAATTTGAGCGGCAGAAACAAGAGTACGCACTGGACGCCGACTATAAAGCCAAGCACCACAAGCTTTGACCAGAGGTACGGTATCAGGCCGAGATTCACCATCCTTTCGCGGCGATATACAGGGCGTTCGCGCACAAATTCGCGCGCCGCCACGCTGGTACCAAACCAGACCGAGACGATCGCCAGTATGAAGTAAGCAAAATCGCGCGGCCGCTCTGATCCCATGACCAACAATGTCAGAAGTCCGATGATCGGGGCCTGTGCCAGAAGTATGAACAGATTGAACTTGTCCTTGAGCAATACCTCGAAGTAGCGTCGCGATAATGTCAGGCATTGACTGATCGAGCCGGCCACGCCAAGGCGGCGGCGCTTTACATTGCCGCTCGGCGGCAGTGTGCCGAGCTGCTTTAGCGGCTCGCTGATGTTCTGCTTGTATTGGGGCGTCGCCGCGAACTTCCGCCGCCATTCCTCCGCCGTTTCCTGCTGGATCTGCTGTCGAACGCCCTCGCCGCGGCTGCGGACGGCATTTTCGACCGGAGCCTCGAGCATATCAAAGAGCTGTTTGTAATTTTTGGCGCCGAGATGCGTCAAGGCGTCGGCCGGCTTGCCGTAAAAGACGAGTTTGCCCCGCATGAGGACGATGATCTTATCGAAAAGCCCGACATTCTCCATCGCGTGGGTCGTCAGAATGACGGTCCGGCCGGATTCGGCGATCTGCCTGAAGAGCTTCATAATGCGCTCTTCGGTCGCCGGGTCGAGCCCGGAGGTCGGTTCATCGAGAAATATGATCGACGGTTTCGTGATCAGCTCGACGGCGATCGAGACGCGCTTTCGCTGGCCGCCGGAAAGCTGGCTGACCGGGACGTCGCGACGCTCCGCCAGCCCGGTCACGTCGAGGACCTCGCTGATCGTCTGGTCGATCTCGGCCGACGAGATATCGCGCGACAGCCTGAGCTTGGCGACGTAATACAGCGTCCGGTAAACGGTCAGTTCGCGGTGAATAATATCGTCCTGTGGAACATAACCGATCGCGTGCTTGAGCGAATCGAGATGCCGGTAAAGGTCCAGATTGTTGATCAGAACGTTGCCGCCTGATGCCGGCCGCATTCCGTTCATCGCCTCGATCAAGGTCGATTTTCCGGCGCCGGACGGCCCGAGTATGCCGACAAACTCGTTTGGCTGGATCGAAAGCGAAACGCCGTCGAGCAGCCGCAGCCTGCCGCCGCGGACCTTGACCTCGCGGACCAGTTCGACCGCGTCGATCCGCGTTCGCGACCGCGTATCAAAAACGCCGACATTCCCGCTCGGATCAACGCGGATCTCGAATGATCCGATCTGTACGCGGTCCTCCGGCGTGATCAACTGACGCGAGGTGCGGACGCCGTTGACAAATACGCCATTGGTCGAACCGAGATCGTCGATGTAAACGCCGCCCGCGGCACTAAGCAGGCGGGCATGTTTGCCCGAGATCTGAAGCCCGTCGAGCGTAATATCATTCTTGGGGTCGCGGCCGATCGATAGTTCCTTGCCGCCGCCGAATGTTAGCGACATCAGCAACTGCGGCTGGGCTCCCGCGGCGGGTTTCGGCGGTGCGGCGGCCGGACGGTCCAACTTAAAGACCATCGTCTTTGGATTGCCGGGCTCGGCCAGTTCGAACGCCTCGGCGAGATTGCTGACCGCGACGGACCGCTGTCCGGCCGGGCCGGCGTTGATCGGCGCCTGATCGCCCGGCGAGACGAACTCCAGTTCCGGCCCGCCGATCCCAAACCTGATCATGTCGCTGTGATAAAGCGGTGTCGGTGCGGATATCCGCTGATCGTTGACGTAGGTGCCGTTGAAACTATCGTTGTCCTCGAGAATGTAACGGCCCGATTCCGAGCGGATGACGGCGTGCTTACGCGAGACCATTATCGCTTTCGGGTCAAAACTGATGTCGCAGGCCGGATCACGGCCGATAGAGATGCCCTTGCCTGAAAGTTCGAGCGGCGGGCGGCCGGGCTGTTCGACAAATACGATCTTCGCCGCGGAAACTTTGGGTGCCGGCGTTTCCAAGGGCTTGGCGGGTACAGCCGCCGGGGACGCGGCGGGCGGGGGGATCGGCGGCGACGGTACATGAACGGGCTCGGCGGCTTTGACCGGCGGCGGCGTGACGGACTCCCGAAATGTCTCAAACCATACGACCTTGATCTGCGGCCCGTCAGTGCCGAACTGGACGACCTGTCCGGCACGCAACTTCTCGGGGGTTGATATCCGCCGTCCATCGAGGAATGTGCCGTAGCTCGAATTCAGATCAACGAGATACCAGCGGTCGTTGTCCCATCGCAGCTCGGCGTGCTTGCGGGAAACCATCGGATGCACGTCGCCGGGAAACGCGATATCGCATTCGAAAGG
>CALDGX010000048.1 GCA_937941715.1 uncultured Chloracidobacterium sp.
GGATCATCGATCAGCTCGACCAAGCGATCGACCCACTGATCGTCATTGTCGACCAAACAGCCGTTCTCACCGTCGACAATGAACTGTTGGACAGTACTGATGTTTGATGCAACGCACGGCAGACCGAAGGCCATGTACTGAATAGCCTTGAGACCGCTTTTCCCCATTACCCAAGCGTTCATTGGCAGCGGATAAACCCCGATGTCGATCTTCTGGAGATCTGCAACCTCGTTTTCTGCCGACCACTGGATCACCTCGAGATCCATTCCGCGAAATTCGTATTCAAAATTTCCGATCACCACGAGACGGAATTCGCGCATTTCCGCCAACCTAAGAAAAACCGGCCGCAGCAGATCAAGATAGGGCCTGGTGCTGAACGTCCCCGTCCATCCAATAGTCACCTTACTCGCATTGCTATAAGCGTTTTTCGGCACAAATCGGTCCGTATCGATTGAAGACGAGATGTAAGTACACTGTCGTTTGTCATTAATATTGAGACATATATCATTCAACGCTGGCGAACTCGTTATCACGTGATCAGCCGTCTGCACTAGAAATCTAGTCTTTTCTCCTCCCCGCATTGATTGGGCTATCCCGCCCGTTGCGGCATCAGCGCCAAGAAACCTGTTATCTTCGAGATCAAATATTATCCGGCGTGACAGTTTTCTATAGACCCGTTCAAAAAGACTGTTGCCCAACGGATTAACGTACATAAAGATGTAGACGGCGTCATACCGCCTTAGCCGAAAGATATCTCGGATGCGGCGAAGCAATCCAACCACCGTCCATCCAATTTTTTGGATCATCCGCCCGTCTTTGTGAACGATGTTCCACATCTTGATCGTCATGAACGGGGATACATCCACGCGAAATCCAGCCTTCTCCCAGTCTGCAATATACTGTTCGTATTTCAATCGCTGTCCCGCCGCGACTTTGGGCGGATAAGGACACACAATGAGGATGTTTCTTTTCATTCCAAACTTGGGAATATCCTAAATTCGATTTTTTAATGTAAGGTCGCCACTAGATATGTTTCCAATTCACTCAGGTTTACCTTTATGTCGCCCGTGTCGAGAGCAAATTTCTCATGTGTTTCGATTCTATCGCACGAAAAAAAGGAATGCTGAAGTCCGAGTGCGTCAGCCAACCGCTTATAACAGGCGTTCAGTTCCTTTTCGCGATCAACGCATAATGGAAACAACTCTACGACTGCCCCATTTGTCGGCATAAATATCGAATTTGTTAAACCGGCCCCATGGATCGACATCAGAAATTCGCACTCTGCAAACCAGCGAACTTGCTCAACGAACGAGAAATTCTCGAGGTCGAGACAATCAAAACCAAAACTTTCAAGCAGGGCGATCACGTCGCCTTCATTGGCAACCTTTCGCGATCGTGCGTTTCGCCTTGTTATGTAAAGGCGTTTCATCGGTTTGGGCGTTACTTTCAGTCTTTCAAAAATGCGGGTTCTGAGCACTGCCATTAGGTCCGGATCGTAATGTCCTGATCTTGGATTCGATATCAGGCTCACCCTCTTAAAGAAATTGTTTCCCTTTAGCCGCTTCACGTTGACGATCCCAAACATTGCAAAGAACTCCTCGGCAAATCGTGGAACAATCTCGGGAAGCAAAAGTGTTCCTGCTCGAATGTCGTTCTCGAACCTCATTATTTTGGGAGCGACCTCCGTGAGCCAGTGATGGTATCCATTTCCCCAGACGTTGAAAACAGAATAATAGATCGCATCGTTTTTGTGGAAGTGAAGCATATTCGTAATCAAAGAACCTAAAGCGGTAATCCAAAACCGCAGGGTGAACCGAAAAGGCAGATTCTCAAATATTGATGCCTTGTGCAAACCAAAGACGGTGAGAGCAAACATCGATTTAGTGATGACCACGTTACATACTTTTTCGCAATAGACCCCACTTGAAGGAAGGTTTTCAAGGCACGCACTACCGATGTTTGGTTTGGACGCATTCATTAAGTTGATTCAGTGATTGAAAAATACAAGCACAATACGCATTGTGCATATTGGACGATCGTCTGAGCACCCATAACTCTCGTGGAAAACGATAAAATGATGGGTTTCGTGACCCTAATTGCAAGTTCCCCTGAAAACGGCTCATTCTAAAACGAGGATATTTCACAATTGAAGGTCGGCACGCAATGCCACGTAGTTTGTAGTTAAAAAAATCTCATATTGCTCTTTATAATTTATTCGCCGCATACCGTCTGATAGCAGCCGATGGATAGTGTATCCGTCTAAAAGGTCGAAGAACTTGTAGATCAAAGCACCTGACCGAAGGCTCGCAGGCCCGACCTCAAATTGGATCATAAATATTCTTCCTTCAGCAAGTAATTTCGAAGCTCCCTGAAATACGGCAAGTTCATTCCCTTCTACATCCAGTTTCAAAAAATCAATGGTCTTAATGTCGTTTTGTTCGGCATATTTTTCGAGGGTCGTAACGCTTACCACCTCTGCCTTAGACGTCAAAACATCTGCCCCACGGGAATTTATTGGGAAGAAAGAAGCCGCGGCCGAACCATCTTCGTCATAATAAAGATTTGTAGTGCCAGATCGATTGCCGAGTCCAACATTGTTAAGTACTACCGAGCGATCCGTTTCGTACCTTTTTGCCAATTCAGCGAATGCCGACCTTGACGGTTCAAAACAATGAGCCGCAAATTGACCCTCGTAATTTGAAATGAAATGTCCCAGATATTGACCATTATTAGCACCAACATCAAAGACCACGATACGACCAGATGGCGACAAAATGCTACGTATCTGATTTATCAAGAACAGCTCCCCGCTTTTTTCGATGTACGCCCCCCTGCCATAGTTCATTCCGGACAAACATACCCGATATAATCGCTCAAAAATTGGCTGTAGTAACTTTCGACCGACAAGAATATCTTTCATGTTAAGTACTTTTTTGCTCCGACCGAGCAATCAGCATTGCCAATTAGGCATTCATATATGCGCCGATACCTGACCCCGCCAATTCCGTAAAGGTCGAAACGAGACTGGACTGAATTGAGACATCGATCTCGCAGCCGTGCATCCTCAAGCAATGACATTACATCATTGATTGCTCTGATATACTCCGGACCTGTTAGCGACTTAAGGATTATTCCTGTCCGATCAGTACTGAGTTGAACATCTACGTCGCCCACTCCCGCATTTGATATCACTGGAAGTCCAGCTGCCAAATATTCGGGTATCTTTGTGGGCGACCTCGACGCGGTCGCATAACCAGCCTTGACCAATGAAAGGCCGATGTCAGAGGCGAGCAAGTATCTGGGTACATCGTTTGACGGGACTCTTGTGACGAGATAGTCGTTGGAGGTGAAACCCCGTTTCTCGAGCAACGGCACGATCAAGTCTGGATCACTTTGGGTTAGAATCATCGCAAACGTTGATGGGTCTCGATCTCGGAACGCCGTTAAAAGGTCGGCGAGTTGTTCAGTAAGATACAGACCGCCAAGCGAACCCGTATGTGCGAGAACAAGACGTCCGTCTACGCCCAACTCGTGCCGATAGTCTGGACGCCCCGACCGGACAGCATTACTAAAGCGCACGGGATCGAGACAACAAGGAATGACCTCTACAGGGCGTCCAACAGCGTCGGATCCCGACAAGTCGCTTTTGGGGAACAAAATCTGCCGGGCTTTTTCCGTCAGGACAACGAATCCGTCTGATTCCTTCAACAGCCATTTCTCAACGCGCTTTGCCGAGCGGTACAGCCAGCCGCCCTCGGGCCAAACGCCGGCGTCCGTATATTCCTCTGGAAAGAAACCGCGAATGTCGAACAGCAGCTTTGGCTTGTGTCGCGAGAGCTTTCGTGCCAATGCCCCCATCAAGGTCGGGATATGTACTCGGCCATGTAAAACATCCGGTTTGTATTTGGCGATAAAGCGGCGGATGAAAAGCGTTCCCCTGAAAATGTCATAAAACGTTGCAGGTACTGACGGCCGCTTGTGGTACGCGAGACAATGCCAGGCTATACCTTCGGCCGCGAGCGCTGCTCGTTCGGCAGAAATCTGATCTGAGGTCCATCTCGACCTAAGGTCCGGCTCGAACGTCAAGATCGATACCTCAATGTCGTCCTTTCTGATCTCGCGCAGATACGGCAATACCTGGGTTTGCACCAGCGGCTCACGCAACCCGAAATAACATAAATAGAGGGATTTAAAAGCCATGGTTAGTCTTTCGACTGAATTCGAAATACAGTCCGTCGTGCCACCCGAAAAAATCTCGTACCAAATAGAATTGAGGGGTCTGATTGAAATGCGGCTTTCAAATAGCGTCGCGAATCCGCAAAAAACCCGCCGCTATTTGCCAAGATTGCGAGATACAGATACGAACTAGCACGGATCCGTCTCATATGCCTTCCATAAATTGATCTCAAGCGAGTATCGTTTTCAAAGTTCTCAAACAAGTGCCGATAGCCATTCTCTAGTTTTTCAAAGTGCTTCGACTGAACTGTCCTGCCTTCATGATGCAATATTCCGCAGTTTACCTTTGCGATACGGCCGACACCGAAATCGCCTATCACCCGCAGCCAAAACTCCCAATCCTCTGCCCCTGTAAGATCTGAGAATGTATCGAACCTATAGATCGAATAGATATCGCGGTGAATGAAATTACCGATGCATGACATGAAGTTTCCGCTGACAATTGCCTTTATCGGATCGTCCAATGACGGGTAACTGAATTTGCGAATTGTCGCACCGCTCCCATCAACCAACTCGTAAAGACAATGAAAACACTTCCGGTCGGGATTTGTTTGAATGAAGGCCA
>CALDGX010000049.1 GCA_937941715.1 uncultured Chloracidobacterium sp.
TGACGCCCGCGGCAGGCGAATCTCAGCCGGTGCGATCCGGCCCTCCCGAAAACTTGCGTTTTAAGATTGTAGCTAAATTGCGTCTGATTTGCTCGTCTTACGGTCATTGTATCGGACACTAATTGACCGTAACGCTGTTGCTCGTCAGCCGTTCCGTTTCATTGATCTCCGACCCTGCCAGAAGTCGGCCGTCAATGAAAATGGTCGATCGGCGCCAACCTTTTGCGGCAAATGCTATTCCAACGGCATAAGTGTTGATCATTGATGAACACAATTTCGGAAACGGAGGGGCGTGTGAAAAAAGTGATCTTGGGGATTTTCGTCGTATTTTTGATCCAGGCCGGGTTCATTTCGCTAACGTCACTCGATCGAAGTACGGAAAGCGCGTCGGGCGTCACGCCGATCATTTCTGCTCCCGGGAGCATTGGATATGACTCTATCGCAAATCTCGGGGTGGCGAGGCCCGACACCGGTATCTACTCTGACGCTGACGCGTCGCCTGTCCAACGGCCGCCATATTCGGCTCGAAGCAATGTCGCCCGCAAAGGTCCGGGCAAGCCTTTGCCTGCATTCGTGGTATGGAAGCCGTCAAAGCCCTTTTCCGGATTCGATCCGGTGATCATTACGGTCCCCCCCCCCCCCCGCGATCCATAAGGCCGCCTTCGCAATACGCAGAACTCCGACCCGCCTATCACCCGGCGATGACGGTTTCCGGGATGGAACGTTCCGGCAAAAGGCGTTCATTCTTCTCCAGATCTCTGTCGGTCATAAAGGCACCATATAAATGGATCAAATCCCTGGGCCCGAGGCTTATGTGATCGCGGCGGGCGATCAAAATTCATCCGTCATCTTTTGGCCCACCGATCGGGCTCTCGTGCACGTCGCACTAAAGAGCGAGACGGCTAAGACATTTGACCGGTCCCTGACTCAGACGAACTTGCCTTTTGTTTTGAACAGAACAAACAACAAAAGGCGGCCATTAAGGCCGCCCTTTCATTTTGCATATTATGGTGGCGGGGGGGAGACTTGAACTCCCGACCTCGGGGTTATGAATCCCGCGCTCTAACCAGCTGAGCTACCCAGCCACAAACACTTGATTATAGATCGGGTATGGAAAAAATCAAGTTCCGAAAGCGTGGGTCGGCGAAGCCGGCACCTGCACGGCGGCCGTGCGAGGTTCACAAACGCGTCGGGAGGATTTAGTATCTAAGTACCATTGGCCCACAAGTACCTGAGTATTATGAATATTCCGATCGTTTTTGGTGCGAACGTCGAGCATACCGCTATATTGCTTGACCTGTTTATCATGCTCGCCGCCGCCAAGCTGATGGCAGAGATTTTTGAGCGGCTAAAGCAGCCGGCCGTTGTCGGCGAGATCCTGGCCGGCGTGATCGTCGGCCCGAGTTTGCTCAGATGGGTCGAACCGTCGGACATGATCGGTGTGCTGGCAGAGTTTGGGGTCATTTTTCTCCTTTTTAACGTGGGACTCGAAACCAAGCCGCAATCGATCTTTCAGGTCGGGAAGCGTGCGGCGATAGTCGGCGTCACCGGCGTCGCTTTGCCCTTTGTGGCCGGATATTTCATTGCACATGCCTGGAGCGGTTCATTCATCGAATCGATTTTCATCGCCGCCGCACTCGTGGCCACATCGGTCGGCATTACCGCACGCGTGCTTGGGTCGATGGGCCTCTTGGACAGTGACACAGCCAGGATAATACTCGGTGCGGCGGTCATTGACGATATCCTGGGCCTTATCATTTTGTCGCTCGTGTCATCGGTCAGCCAAGGAAGCGTCAGCATGATCGGCCTCGCAAAGACGGCCGGAGCGGCGATATTGTTTACCTTGTTCGTGGCTCTGGTCGGTTCGCGGTTGATAAATCGGCTGGCGCCGATGTTTGCCCGCCTGAGACTTGAGCGGCCGTTCTTTTCCCTTGGGCTGATACTGTGCCTGGGATTGTCGGTAGCCTCCGCCTACGTGGGCGTCGCGGCCATCATCGGTGCTTTTCTGGCGGGTATGGCTCTTGCCGAGGCGACCGAAGACGACAAGAAGATGCATCAGCTGACGACCGGCGTTACCGAGTTTTTGGTACCGTTCTTTTTGGTCAATATCGGTATGCAGCTTGACCTCTCGGTCTTTCGCGAGACTTCGGTCATTTTGTTTGCGATCGTACTGACCCTTCTTGCGGTCATTACCAAATTTGTCGGCGGTGGCGTTGGGGCATGGGGCTTGCCCCGACGCGAAATGGCCCAAGTCGGCATCGGAATGGTGCCTCGCGGTGAGGTTGGCATCGTGGTTGCTCAGATCGGGCTTGGATTGGGAGTGATAGGCAAGGACTTTTTTGCGGCGGTCCTTTTTATGGCCGTTGCTACGACGCTGATCGCCCCGCCATTTATCAAAATGCTGTTTGCCGTCGATACCGACGGAGATGGTATTCCGGATCCGCTGCCCGATGTGGACGTGTCGGACGACTTTGGCCGGATCGGTTAATTTGGAACAACTCTCTACGCTCGAGGAACGTCGAAACAGGTAATGAACAGTATGATCCGACGTGTTGCAGCGATCAGTGTTTTGCTTTTGACTATAGGAGCGATGCCTGCTTTCTCGCAGGTTCGCACGGGAATGTCGGCCGGGCAATTCCGCGTGATCCGGATCGTGTCGGTACCCGATGCGACAGTCTGGGTTGACGGCGTTCGCTTTGGCAAAACGGGAGCCGACGGCAAACTCGAGGTCCGAACGATCTCGACCGGTGGCCACTCGCTTCGTGTACGTGCGGACGGCTACAGAGAGCGCGTCCTGACTCTCGCACCGGCCCAAAAGGGAGAGATACGGGCCGATCTGACCAAAACTTCCGACGCGGCTGAACTGGCGTTTCAGGAAGCCGAACGCTTGACGCTTGTCGATCGCGAAAAGGCGATCGAAGCCTATAAAAGGGCGATCAAGCTGCGGCCCGCCTACCCTGATGCTTTTGTAGCTCTTGCCCGCGTCCAATCGGAGACCGGCGATCTTGAGGACGCCGAGCGGGCGATCGCCTCTGCACGAAAACTTCGGCCGGCGTTCGCCGAAGCGTCGGCTGTACTTGGCCGAATATATAAGGACCTCGGGCAGGAGGATAAGGCCATTGCGGCATTCGAGCGCGCGATCACCGAGGGCAAGGGATTTCAGCCCGAAGCACTTGCCGGGCTCGGCCTGCTTTACAAGGAAAAGGCCGAGGGCTTTGGCGGTTCGGGCGAATTTGAAAACGAACAGGCTAATTACACTGAGGCCGCAAAGTATCTGCAACGCTCAGTCAAGCAAATATCCGGGGCTCCCGATGCCGTTGTGATGTATCAGCTGCTTGGTCTGGTTTATGAGCGGATGCAAAAATATCAGGATGCGATAGCGGTCTACGAAGAATTCCTGCGCATCTTCCCTGATAGTGCTGAGTCGATTGCTATCCGCTCTTTCATTGTCCAACTAAAAAAACAATCCACCAACGACCGTTAATGACCGGTTTTTAGTCTCGGCCTGTCATACTGACCGAATTCCACTCATTTTGCGGAAAAGATTTGTTGACACTCCCGAGTTAAACATTGTAGTATTAGGTGTCAACGATGTTTATCATCGTTAGTCCGTTTGAATCCCAGCAAATAGATCGAGCAAATCTCTTCAGCAGTTTCCGGCCTTTTGGAAAGCACTTGACGAGAGATCACCTACACTTAAATGTCAGCAAAACTTGGGGAAATACTTGTCCGCGAAAACCTCATAACGTCGCAACAGCTGCGTGAGGCTCTGGACTACCAACGCACGAACGGAGGTCGATTGGGCTCAAACCTCGTTAAGCTCAACATCGTCTCCGACGACGTCATTACCGCTGTTTTGTCCCGCCAGTACGGAGTCCCATCCATCAATCTTGAGCTTTTTTCGATCGAACCCGATGTGATCAAGCTCATCTCGCACGAAGTCGCACTCAAATATTCGGTCCTTCCGATCTCGAAGGTCGGTGCCACACTGACCCTCGCGATGGCGGACCCCACGAACGTGTTTGCGATGGACGATATCAAGTTTATGACCGGCTTTAATGTCGAGCCCGTCATCGCTTCGGAATCGTCAATTCAATTTGCGATAGGCAAGTACTATATCGGGTCGAACGAGATCGACATTTTCGACGCCGCTTTTGCGATCGAAAGCGAAAAGAAGGCCTCGAAGAACGGTTCGAATGGCCACCACACAAATGGATCCGGCGTTGCGGTCGGCGAAAGATTGAACGATGCCGATCTTGACGTTTCGTTGGATCGATTTGAATTCGGAGCAGCTCACGACGCCGAAGATTTTGAGGTTCTCGAGGACAACGACGAGATCGACCTCGCAGCTCTGGCAAAGGCGAGCGAAGATGCTCCGGTCGTCCGGCTCGTCAACGTTCTGCTCGTCGACTCTCTCCGACGCGGAGCTTCGGACATCCACGTCGAACCATACGAAAAGGATTTTCGGATACGCTTCCGTATCGACGGTGTGCTCTATGATGTTATGCACCCGCCGATGAAGATCCGCGACCCGCTTATTTCACGTCTGAAGATCATGGCGAAACTCGACATTTCAGAGAAGCGCCTGCCTCAGGACGGCCGAATCAAGATCAAGGTCAAGATCGACAATCGTTCACGAGAGTTGGATTTTCGTGTATCGAGTCTGCCGACGTTGTTCGGTGAAAAGGTCGTACTCCGCCTGCTGGACAAAGACAAGTTGATGCTCGACATGACCAAGCTTGGTTTCGAGCAGGAGAGCCTCGACAAGTTCAAACGGGCGATCTCTAATCCGTATGGAATGGTGCTCGTCACCGGGCCGACAGGTTCTGGTAAGACAAATACCCTGTATTCGGCACTCCAGGCACTGAACACGCCGGAAACCAACATTATGACGGCCGAGGACCCGGTCGAGTTCAACCTCACCGGCATCAATCAGGTGCAGATGAAGGAGCAGATCGGACTGAATTTTGCGGCCGCGCTTCGATCGTTTCTCCGTCAGGATCCCAACATCGTTCTCGTCGGCGAAATACGTGACTTCGAGACCGCTGAGATCGCGATCAAGGCCGCACTTACCGGACACCTTGTCCTTTCGACGCTGCACACCAACGATGCTCCGTCGACCGTTTCGCGACTCGTAAATATGGGCATCGAGCCTTTTCTCGTCGCAACCTCGGTCAATATCATTCAGGCACAGCGTCTGATCAGGCGCATCTGCGTCGACTGCAAGGAGGAGGTCAGCCTTCCGCCCGAGGGCCTTGCCGGAGTCGGTTTCTCTCCGGACGAGATCGGCACACTCAAACTCTACAAGGGCCGCGGTTGTAAGACATGCAACAACACAGGGTTCAAGGGCCGCGTCGGACTTTATGAAGTAATGGAGATCAATGACGAGCTCCGTGAATTAATAATTATCGGCGCCAGCGCCATGGAACTTCGCAGAAAGGCGATCGAGATGGGAATGATCACGCTGCGTGAATCAGGACTATGCAAGATCCGTGAGGGCATAACGACCATCGAGGAGGTCGTGAAGGAAACGGTTCTTTAGGACCGATTGGAGGAAATATGTTACTAAGGGCAATCGCATTATCACTGGCATTATTGTTCGGCATCGGAGTGATCATTCCGCTGGCGACCGACAATGCAGAGGCTGGGCCGCGTAAACAGCGAAAACAGCGCAAGCACTACAAGAAATATTCCAAGAAATGGTGGCGGCAATACCGGGCGCGTCAGGCCAAGCGCAAAGCTCTGCGGGCTCGCCAACGGGCATTGCGGTTGCGCCAGATCAGGCTCGCGAAGATGCGCCAGGACAGCAAATCGGATAAGGCGGCCGTCGTCGTTGCCAAGCAGTCAAGCAAAAAGCCGGCAACCCAGCCGACCCGCGAAAATGCCCCGTCGATGGTGAATGCGGCACAGAGCACGAATAGCGAAATTCGTTTTCGTGTTGATGATTCGGCCGGCTCGCAGGTCGGATCCGCGTCAATTTCGGTCGTTGGGCCGGCCATTGGCGAAACCGCTATCGAAGGCCGCAATAAGGCCGTCGGAGGCATTTCGACCGTCTCGCTTCGCCGCGACATCATCAACCGTATGATCCAGGAGAATGGCTGGGTCGTGAACGATTATCAGAAGCAGATCGGCGGACGCGACGTGTATGTCGTTGTCGCTCAGTCACAGTCAAAGAACGGGAAGGTTCAATCCAGAATGTTCTATTTCACAGAGGTCGACGGCCGCATCTACAATGTCGCGACAAATTCTCCGGTTGAAGAGGCAGAGCGTCTTGCTGAAGAATCAGAAAAGGTCATCAATTCCCTCCAGAGCCGCATCCGGCCGGCTCAACGAGCTTCCGTAAAGGAATAAACACTATGAACTTCGATCAACAGGCAAGTGTCGAATCACAATTGACACTCCCTGACCTCCTAAAAAAACTCACCGACCTCGGCGGATCGGACCTCCACCTGTCCACCAATTCAGCCCCGCAGGTCCGAGTTAACGGCCATCTGTCACCGTTGCCGGGCATACCGGCAATGACGGCGGGCGACACAAAACGGCTGGCGTACTCTGTACTGACCGATGCGCAAAAGCATCGGTTTGAAGAGAATCTTGAACTGGATTTTTCGTTCGGTCTCAAGGGGATGTCACGATTCCGCGCTAATCTCTTCAATCAGAAAGGCGCTGTCGGTGCCGTATTTCGTGCGATCCCATACGAGATAAAGTCGTTCGACGCCCTGGGACTGCCGCCGGTCGTATCAGACCTCTGCAAAAAGCCGCGCGGGCTGATCCTGGTCACCGGCCCCACCGGTTCCGGTAAATCGACGACGCTCGCCTCAATGGTCGACAAGATAAACGTCGATCGTCACGACCACATACTGACGATCGAAGACCCGATCGAATTTCTGCACAACCACAAGAACTGCGTAGTGAATCAACGCGAGGTTGCTGCCGATACACATTCGTTCGCGGCCGCCCTGCGTACCGCCCTCCGTCAAGATCCGGATGTCGTCCTCGTGGGCGAAATGCGAGACCTCGAAACTATCGAGATGGCCCTCCGAATCGCCGAGACCGGACACTTGACGTTTGCAACACTGCACACCAATTCGGCATATTCAACGATCAACCGTATCATCGACGTTTTCCCTGCGGGCCAGCAGGCCCAGGTCCGCACCCAGCTGTCTCTGGTTCTCGAAGGGATAATGTGTCAGACGCTGCTGCCCAAGGCGTCTGGCGACGGACGAGCGATGGCTCTCGAGATCCTCGTGCCTAATTCGGCTATTCGAAACCTGATTCGCGAAGACAAGATCCACCAGATCTACTCGATGATGCAGACCGGTCAGGACAAGTTCGGAATGCAGACGTTCAACCAATCACTGGCGACTCTGGTCCACAAGAAGCAGATCACCCTTGAAGTGGCGATGCAGCGATCCTCGAACCCCGATGAACTCAGGGAACTTATTGAACGCGGGTCAGGACTGAACGATTCTTACGGCGGAACCGGCCGCCCTCTGACCCGGCCCGCCGGCGGCAGTCCGTATGCCCAGGCAAGAAATATAGGCGAGCGCCCACGCTAGTCGCCATTTGATCAATAGGAGCTAAGATAGCCATGCCAACATTTGCATTTAAGGGCAGAAATCGCCTTAACGAACTAGTCACCGGCGAACGCGAGGCCGCGACTCAGGACGAACTGCGAGCGCTTTTGCGTCGCGAGCAGATCGTTATGACCCAAGCCTCAGAAAAGGGGCGCGAGATATCGATCCCGAAACTCGGCACACGCAAGAAGGTCAAAGCCAAAGAACTGGCAGTTTTTACCCGACAGTTTTCGGTAATGATCGACGCCGGTTTGCCGCTTGTTCAGTGCCTGGACATTCTTGCCGAGCAGCAGCTGAATGCATTTTTCAAGGACGTATTACGTCAGGTGCGACAGAGCGTCGAAGAAGGGTCGACACTCTTTGCCGCCTTGCAAAAGCACCCGAAGGTCTTCGACAGCCTGTTTACACATATGGTTGAGGCCGGCGAGACGGGTGGTGTGCTCGATCTGATCCTTCAACGTTTGGCGACACTGATCGAAAAGGTCGTTAAGCTGAAACGAAGCATCGTATCGGCGTCGATCTACCCGGCCGCCGTGATCACGGTCGCCATCGGTGCGATCGCGATCATCATGATCGTCGTTATCCCGCAATTCGAGCAGATCTTCCTTGGACTTCTCGGACCGGGCGAGGCTCTGCCGCTTCCAACACGGATCGTGATGTCGATCTCAGGCTTTATCGCAGGTTGGGGCGGTCTGACCACCCTCGTGATCTTGATCGCTTCCGCGGTCGGCATCCGCACTTACTACAAGACGCCAAAAGGAAGATGGCAGATCGATGCCCTGCTGCTCAAAACACCCATCTTCGGCAGCATTCTAAGAAAGGTCGCTGTTGCCCGTTTTTCCAGGATCTTGTCGACGCTGCTTTCGTCAGGTGTGCCGATCCTTCAGTCGCTTGACATCACCGCCAAGACCGCCGGAAACGTGATCATTGAAGACGCAATTCTCAAGGTTCGGGCCGGCGTCGAACGCGGCGAGAACTTTGTCGATCCACTGAAATCGACCAACGTCTTCCCGCATATGGTAGGACAGATGATCGGTGTCGGCGAACAGACCGGTGCCCTCGACGCAATGCTTGGCAAGATCGCTGACTTTTACGAAGAGGAGGTCGATACTGCTATTGCCGACCTTCTCGGCTTGATGGAACCGGTCCTTATCGCCTTTCTCGGCGTCACGATCGGCGGCATCGTCATCTCGATGTACCTGCCGCTGTTCTCGTTGATCGGCAAACTCGCTGGTGGCGCAAAATAAGCCTGGCGATCATGTTTTCAGACACCACTTTGGGAGTTTGAGTTTCTACAAGCACTGATCCGTGCTTCTCCAATAACCGAGGCCGTCCGATCAAACTATGATCGGGCGGCCTTTAACTCTTCTTGTGATCGATCTTCAGAGTTTCTTTTACCCATATTGCGAAACTATAATTTTGACCTGATACGTGATATCGTCGCTTGAATAACTTGTTCACGGAGGGTTTGAATTGATGAGTTCTGTTTTCGGTCAATTGAGTCGAAAATTCTACGGCGCGGCGGCATGGTTATCATTTTTTACGGTGGGGCTGGTCTTTCTGGGATCGGCACAGTTGGTTGCGGCCCAGGACGGGGCGGTAAACGAAGGAATGGAGGTCAGATCGGCGGCCAAATTTGACGTTTCGCCGCCGCTGAGATCGATCAGGCCCGATCTCTCGAACAAGGTGAAGAAGGCCGATGACGACGCCGGCTCGGGCGGACCGGTCGGAAGGACCGATCACGAACCTGACCCGGTTCTTCAGTCGTCGGTTGGGACCGGTGTCTTCACCCAGCGTGACTCCGCGATCCCGGCAACGATCGCAAATTTTGCGGGAATGAACGGCACGACCGGCGGTACTCCGCCGGACCCGAACGGTGACATCGGTCCGAATCACTACGTTCAAACTGTGAATTCGAGATTTCAGATATTTAACCGTTCCGGTGTTTCACTATTCGGGCCATCAAATATCAATACTCTTTTCGCCGGCTTCGGCGGCCCCTGTCAGACCGAAAACGCCGGTGACCCTGTGGTGTTGTACGATCAGCTCGCTGATCGCTGGCTGATCAGCCAATTTACCGACTCAACCGGGCCGTTCTTCAATTGTGTGGCGATCTCAACCACGGCTGACCCCTTGGGAACCTATTATCGGTATGCTTTTGAAACACCGACGTTTCCTGATTATCCAAAATACGGTGTCTGGCCGGATGCCTATTATTTGAACACCCGCGAGACCGGCGTTTTGGGTTTATACGCACTCGAGCGCACCGAAATGATAGCCGGAAACCCGGCGGCACGATCGGTTAGGTTTACCGTAGTTCAGGGCGCTACCGGCCCAAATGGTCTCCTCAATGCCGACCTCGACGGTTCGACGTTACCTCCGGCAGGCAGCCCGAATTACCTGGTTGGCACGATGGACAATGATATCGGCGCCGCATCTGATTCGCTGATGCTGTACAAGTATCATGTCGATTGGGTGAATACTGTCAATTCGACGCTGACGGGCCCGACGCTGATACCGATAGCCCCATTTGATACGGTATTTCCGTGTTCAGGCGGTTCGACGCCGTCCCGAAATTGCATTCCGCAGCCTGGTACCACCACCAAGATCGATATCTTGTCCTATCGGCAGCGTCCCACATTCAGATTGGCTTATCGGAATTTTGGTACTCATGAATCGCTTGTGACGAGCCAGTCGGTCGAGGCAAGCACGGGAATCGCGGGTATGCGGTGGTGGGAAGTTCGGAGCCCTAATTCAACGCCGACACTCTATCAGGAAGGTACGTTTGGACCGGGAGCGACCGACGGCATCCATCGCTGGATGGGCAGCATTGCAATGGATCGGCTCGGAAACATGGGCCTCGGTTACAGTGTCTCTGATGCGACAAGCGTGTTTCCCGGCATCCGCTACACCGGACGCCTCTCGAGTGACCCGCTGGGTCAAATGCCGCAGGGCGAGGGAACGATCATCAACGGCGGTGGTTCGCAAACGAGCACCGCAAGCCGCTGGGGCGATTACACCTCAATGAGCGTCGACCCGCTGGATGACTGTACGTTCTGGTACACCAACGAATACTACGCAACCACATCAACGACCGGCTATGCCACCCGGATCGCGTCGTTCAAGTTCCCCAACTGCGCCGCCCCGACCGCCCAGAGCCCGGCTGACTTTGACGGCGACGGCAAGACCGACCTGTCGATCTACCGGCCTGTTCCGGGCGAATGGTGGTGGCAGCGGAGCAGCAACGGTGGTAACAGTGCGGCCCAATTCGGCACCTCGACCGACCGCATTACACCCGGCGATTACACCGGCGACGGTAAGACCGATCTGGCGTTCTTCCGGCCCGCGACCGGATTTTGGTACATATTACGGAGTGAGGATTTCTCGTTCTACGCTTTTCCGTTCGGAACGAACGGCGACACTCCGGCTCCCGCTGATTTTGATGGAGATGACAAGACCGACGCCGCGATCTTCAGGCCGTCAAATTCGACATGGTATATCAATAAGTCCTCGGGCGGCACCACGATCACGACGTTCGGCGCGGCCGGCGACCTGCCGGTTGCGGCCGATTACGACGGCGACGGCAAGTCCGACGTAGCCATTTATCGGCCGAGTCTCGGCCAGTGGTGGATCGATCGGAGCACAGCCGGCTTGATCGCCTTTGCATTCGGCGGTATCAGTGATCGGGCCGCGTCCGGCGACTACACCGGCGACGGCAAGGCGGACGTAGCATTTTGGCGGCCTTCATCCGGCGAGTGGTTTGTTCTGAGAAGCGAAAATTCGACTTTCTACTCGTTCCCATTCGGCACGGTCACCGATATTCCGGTGCCGGGTGATTATGACGGTGACGGCAAGCAGGATGCGGGTGTCTTTCGTCCGTCAAATTCGACTTGGTATGTAAATCGTTCTACGGCCGGAACCTTGATCCAACAATTTGGTCAAAACGGCGATCTTCCCGTACCGAACGCCTACGTGCGATGATCACTCCAACGGCGATCTGCGGTCTAATGCCGTACGAGAGTCGGTAGAGTATGGCCGGTGGTTAAGAGCCGCCGGCCTATTTTTTCGGCAAACTGACTGCGGCAATTATCGACCGATCCGGCCTAAATCGCAGGCACCTCAGCCGCTCGTTTGCGATCCACAATACTTTATTACCTTGGCCCGAGCGCAAAAAGGCGGCCGGTGTACGAACCGGCCGCATGTCTCAATGGACTAGTGGAGAAGAGACTAACTCGGTGGGAAGTGTTTTTGGGGTCAACACGCGAGGCTGGCATGTCGGCCCCAAATCTTATTGATTCACCAACCTCATTCGGCCGTCAGCCAGACGAATGGCGATCGCGTTCGGTTCGTAAACCGCCAGCGGACGCGCTTCCTTCTTTTCAAGCTTTACTGCCGTCGCGTCATTGACCCGCTTTGCGGTGCGGATGTACGACGGATTGGTTATCGAACTATATCGTGCGGAGATTCGCCGCACGTACTCACGCGTTTCGGCGTATGGCGGTATCGAATATCCATATTTCATGACTGCACCCTCTCCGGCGTTGTACCCGGCGAGTGCCAGACTGACGTCCTGCCCAAACATATTGAGCAGCATCCGCATATATTTCACGCCGCCCTCGATGTTTTGCTTCGGGTCATAAATATTTGTAACGCCGAGCCGGCGTGCTGTGGCCGGCATCAATTGCATCAGGCCGCTCGCACCCTTGTACGAAGTTGCGCGTAGCTTAAATGAAGACTCCTGATGCATCTGCGCGTAGATCAGGAGCGGGTCAATATTGTATCGGCGGCTCGAATCGACAATATACGCATCTATTACCGGGTCGCCGGTCGTAAATCCTTTCATGCTCGATCCGGCGGCCATTATCAGGCGTGTAACCTCGGCGGAACGTTGGGATTCACGCTGTGCAAGGCCATCGCTCGCGTTCATTCGCGATCTGCCTGCGACCACGACCTGAGCGGTCTTTTGTGTAAGCTTCTTGCTTTTCGAAGCTTGTTTAGCGATCGGCACACTGACTGGCGGGGCCGGACGGTAAACTTGTACACCCTTGGCAGTGTCAAAATTATCAAAAAATCGGGGACGCTGTTGCGCAAATGCGGAGACGCTTAAGAGTAGGATTGCGACTAAGATCAGGTGAGACTTTTTCATTTTGGTTGGTGTGTTTGAGGCAGAGAGTGTGAGCATGCCTGAACGGCGTTTCAACTCTCCATTTAATATAAAGAACTAAGTTCAGTCGGTTTCCACATTTTTGAAACAAATTCAACGTTGTTGAGCATACGATCTTCAACAACGAGTGAATTTATGAGTTACTCGGGCCTCGCAGGTAGTTTTTGGTTTCTACCTGTGGCAAAGTTGGGCTATCGTTTACCTATGCTGTACGTGTCGCAGATCATCAATCGCCCGATCTTTGATGCCCGCAATGAGAAGATCGCGGTCATCAAAGATGTGATCGTGCGATACGGCCGTGAAGACTATCCGCCGGTGATAGGATTGGTCGCCAGGTATCGACGCCGCAATTTCTTTATGCCACGACGTGATATTTCCGAGCTTGGGCTTGGTGGGGCACAAATGCGGTCTTCGATTCTCGACCTCAATCCTTTTGTGCGGCGCGACGGTGAAGTGCTGCTGCGCAAAGATGTCCTCGACAACCAGCTTATCGACGTCGACGGCAAACGAGTGGTTCGGGTAAATGACGTGCAGATAATCCAGGCCGGTTCGATGTGGCGAGTGTCGGGAGCCGATGTCAGTCTCCAGGGCTTCGTCCGCCGTTTGATGCCAAAAGGATTTTATGGCAGCGATCGTCCCGTCGAAGTCATCGATTGGGCGGACGTGGGTTACCTTGCGACCGACACGGCGACCGTGACCGTTCAGCTTAAATCATCGAAGGATAAGCTGTCACGGCTCCATCCGGTCGAGATCGCCCAGTTGGCCGAAACACTTTCGCCGATCCATCGCACGGAGGTCGTCGAGAGCCTGGATGATGAGATCGCCGCTGACACGCTCGAGGAAATGTCGACTGAGGCTCAAGCCAGGATCCTCGAAGATATGGACGAAGAGAGGGCGGCCGATATCCTCGAGGAGATGTCGCCCGATGACGCTGTCGATGTTCTTGACGAAATGGATGATGAAAAGGCTCAGGAACTCTTCGACCTGATGGAGGATGACGAAAAGGCCGATGTCGCCGAGCTGATGCATTTTGACCACGACACTGCCGGTGGATTGATGACGACCGAATTTGTGGTGTTTCCGAAAAAGTACACCGTCGGCGAGACGATCCGTTCGCTCCGAGAGATGGCCGAGACGCCGAATATGATCTACTACCTCTATGTGGTCGAGGAAGAGGGGTCGTGGAAACTCTCGGGCCTGATCTCACTGAGATCATTGATCCTCGCCGACCCGACTTTCACGCTCGAGGACGTCATGCGAAGCGAATTTCGCTACGCCCATCCGTCGGATTCAGCCGCTGATGTCGCTCAAACGATCTCTGAGTACAATTTGCTTGCGTTGCCGGTGGTTGACGACGAAGGAGATATTGCCGGCATCGTCACCGTTGACGATGCAATGGAGATCCTGTTGCCGAAGAACTTTCAGCGGCGGCTTCCTCGGCTCTTCGGATAGATCGGCCGGGAAATGAGTCAGCGGATCTCCCGACGCGGTATATTTTAGAACCTGTCCGATCCCGGCCGGTGCTGCGATCGCATTACCTTTCAAAATGGGAGTCCAAATTGTGTTTAATATGCGTCTATTGTGCTTACTGCTCTGCAGCTTTATTCTGACCAGCTCGGTCCTCGTTGCCCAGACCACGAGTGTCCCTGTCACACCAACGGCAACCCCCGTACCGGCCCCAACGCCGACACCGACGCCCGACCCGATGGCGTCAGGCGTATTTTCGGGCCTGCGATTTAGATCGATCGGTCCGGCGGTAACATCGGGACGAGTGATCGCATTTGCCGTTGATCCCAATGATCGAACGAAATACTACGTCGCGATAGCATCAGGCGGCGTTTGGAAGACGGTCAACGCAGGCACGACCTGGACGCCGGTTTTCGAGAATGAAGGCGCGTTTTCGATCGGAGCGGTCGCACTTGACCCAAAAAATCCTTCAACCGTCTGGGTCGGGACCGGCGAACGCAATAGCCAACGCAGCGTCGGATATGGAGACGGCGTATATCGTTCTGACGACGGCGGTAAGAGCTGGCGCAATGTCGGCCTTAAGACGTCCGAACATATCGGGCGTATCGCCATCGATCCTCGCGACAGCAATGTTGTATTCGTGGCGGCACAGGGGCCGCTCTGGTCGGCCGGCGGCGAACGAGGCCTTTATAAAACGACCGACGGCGGCAAGACCTGGAAAGCCGTTATCTCGATCAGCGAAAACACCGGCGTCTCGGACGTCGTTATCGACCCGGCCGATCCGGACACTATGTATGCCGCTACATGGCAGCGGCGTCGACATTTCTACACGCTCATAAACGGCGGGCCCGAGAGCGCGATCCACAAATCCACAGACGGCGGCAATACGTGGACAAAATTGCGTTCCGGTTTGCCGCCGGGCGACCTCGGCCGCATCGGCCTTTCGATCTCGCCGGCAAATACAAATGTGGTTTACGCCACGGTCGAAGCGAGCGGTAATCTTAGCGGCATTTTTCGTTCGAACGACCGCGGAGCGACATGGGAACGTACGAGCCCGAGTATCGCCCAGGGTATGTATTACGGTCAGATAGTCGCCGATCCTAAGAATGTTGACCGCATCTACATCCCGAACGTGGTCTTTCAGGTCTCAGACGATGCCGGACGGACTCAGCGGGCGTTGGGCGAACGTCTGAAACACGTGGATAATCACGCCATCTGGGTTGACCCGAACAATACTGACTATCTTCTGGTCGGATGCGATGGCGGCGTCTATGAGAGCTTTGATCGCGGTTCGAATTGGAATTTCAAGGCCAATCTGCCCGTTGGCCAGTTTTACGACGTTACAACGGATAACGCCGTCCCCTTCTACCACGTTTACGGCGGCCTGCAGGACAACAGTTCGATCGGCGGTCCGGCACGCACGCGCAACTCGGCAGGTATTCTCAATTCTGACTGGTACACGACCAACGGCGGCGACGGTTTTACGTCGCGGATAGATCCGCTCGATTCGAACATCGTTTATGCCGAAAGTCAGAACGGCGGCCTTGTGCGATTTGACAAGCGGACCGGCGAACGCGTGAGCATCGCCCCGATCGAGGGCAAAGACATCGAATCGCAACGTTACAACTGGGATTCGCCGCTTATCATTAGCCCGCATTCAAACACTCGTCTCTATTTTGCCGGCCACAAGCTATTCAAGAGCGATAATCGCGGCGACGATTGGAAAGTCATCAGCGGCGACCTTTCCCGCGGCCTCGACCGCAACGCCCTGCCGGTCATGGGCAAGGTCTGGGGACCTGACGCGGTGGCCAAGAATCAGTCGACTGCACTTTACGGCAACGCATCAGCATTGTCCGAATCGCCGAAAAAGCAGGGCCTTTTGTACATCGGCACTGACGACGGACTGATCCAGATCACGGAAAATGACGGACAGAGCTGGCGTAAGGTCGATAAGATCGCGGGCGTGCCGGAAAACAGTTATGTTCATCGCGTACTCGCGTCGCAGCATGATGCCGGTACAGTGTACGCACTGTTCAACAACCATCAGAACGGTGATTTCAAGCCTTATCCGATGAAGAGCACTGACACCGGGCGGACATGGACCTCGATCAAGGGCAATTTGCCCGAGCGCGGTTCGGTTTATGCGATCGCCGAGGATCACGTCAACCCGAACCTTTTGTTCATCGGAACCGAGTTCGGGATCTACTTCACCGTTGACGGCGGGGCGAAATGGGTACAGATGAAGAGCGGCCTGCCGACGATCGCGGTGCGCGATATCGCCGTCCAAAAGACCGAGAACGACCTCGTGCTTGGCACATTTGGACGCGGCATTTACATCCTCGACGATTATTCGCTGTTGCGACAGGTCGATCGGGCAATGATCGACAAAGGTTCGGTGATGTTTCCGGTCAAGGACGCATTGATGTACAACCGCTCGAATTCTTCGTTCGCCGGTTCGCAGGGTGCGTCATTTTATACGGCTCCTAACCCTGCGTACGGAGCGTCGATCACATATTTTCTCAAAGAATCGCCAAAGACGCTTAAGCAAAAACGGCAAGAGGCGGAACGCGAAGCTGAGAGAAAGAAAACTGCGTTTCGTTACCCGACCATTGCTGAGCTCCGGGCCGAAGCTGAAGAAGAGGCCCCATCAATCATTTTTACCATCACCGATGCCGAGGGCTCGGTCGTTCGGCGGATCACAGCTCCTGCCGGTCAGGGCGTTCAGCGTGTCGTATGGGATATGCGCTACACGGCGCCGTCGATATCCGCTGCTCCGCCCCAAGGTGCCGGCGGCCCGCCCGATGGAGGCGGAGGCGGATTTGGCCAGGGCCCGCAAGGACAGTTCGTGATGCCCGGAAAATACAGCGTTTCGATGGCGACGCGAGTGAATGGCGTAGTTACAGCGATGCCTGGCTCTCAGAGTTTCAACGTTGTGGTCGAGGGCAAGGAGAAGATGACCGATGCCGAACGTACGCTTCTTGCTGAATTCCAGCGAAAGGTCGCGAAATTACAGCGAGCGGTCGGTGGAGCGGTAGAGGTCTCGGGTGGTGCCAAGAGTCGAATTGGCTTGCTCAAGCGTGCCGCGATGGAAGCCATGACCGATAACAAGAAATTAATGGATCAGGCCGAGGCGTTTGACAATGAGATAGATCAGCTGATCAACGAACTTCGTGGCGGTCGAGAGAATTCCGACATTCCTCCGCCGTCGATCGCCTCAAGGATCGGTAATGTCGCGGGTACGATCCGGCTTTCCACCATCAAGCCGACTCAGACCCAGTTGGATCAGTATGAACTGTCGAATGCCGAATTTGCCCCGGTGCTGGCAAGGCTTCGAACGTTGGTCGAGATCGATCTGCCTAAATTTGAAAAGGCGCTCGAGGCGGCCGGCGCACCGTTAACTCCGGGACGACTGCCGCAATAGCGGCCGCCTTCTCCGCGCATTTCGGCCCTGACGTATATCGACGTAATTTACGATATCTGTCAGGGCCGAACCATTTCCCTTACCGATCACTATCACACACCGAATTGTTTCAAGTGGTGGTCGGTGTGTTTGTACATCAACACGGCCCACTGTTCAGCCGTCAATTTTCCAAACATCGGATGGTTAAGACATTCGTGGTCGGAGGGCAGAGCTCCAACGCGAGAAAGCAGTCCGACCAGAGTTTCCTTGTCCGCCGCGGTACCTTGCGGGGTCCTTCCCTTTTTTTGCTGGTCGAACTCGGCCGTTACCTTGACTTCCTTTGGCATCGGCAGGACATACAGCACGAGCGGCTTGACTATCGTCCGAAGGGCGAACGTACTGCGTTCCGGCACGCTGGCCACAAACGGCAATTCGCTCGCCTGCACCAGATGAGACAGCATCTGGTCACACGTCATCTTTCCCCAAAGCGGTGTTTCATCACCCGACAACTTATTGATCCGCCCCACGAGATTATCCCGGTCGTCCTCATTTCTTATCGAACGCATATTTCGTCTCACTCCAAAGCTTATTGGCTCAGAAAAGCGTCTTACATGACGAAGTTCGGTCGAGCCAACCGATCAGATTCGACCGTTCGAGACGCAGCAGATCCGTTTGCAGCCCCATAAAACCCGAAATATTACAGGCATCTCCTTCGGGGATGCAGATATCTCCGCACGCTTTAGTGCCTCGGGCGCATCCGGCACCCATACGCAGCGGGCTGTCATTGGGCGGCGGTTCCTCCCTAAAGTTGTTGACGTTTACCAGCCTCACGCAGCCGTGGTTCGATGCGAACCCGACAATTTGATCGTAGTCGCCTTTGTCATTCGCCCAGCCCTGAAACCTCACGGCCGCATATACCGAAACGACATTGATATGCGTCATTTGAGAAGCAAGGCCTTTATCGCTTTTGATCTTGCCGTAAATGTCCGCAACTATCTGAGCATCGGTTACCTTTTCACACTGCGCGAATGCCGTATTGACGGCTGCGAATGCCATGAGGATAACCGCCGCACAAACGATCGGGCCGGAAAAAGCGCCAATTTTTTTCGAAATCATTTTTTCTCCTCTCAAACGGGTTCAGTGATCATTGAAAGCAGACTAAATCTCGTTTGTTTGCCAAACAGGATGGAACTGCCATCCCGCAGCCAGGTAAGCCTGGAGAAATTCACTCCCGAGTCATTATTTCGCGTAAGCCGCCGCGGTTCGCCGCCCGCCGCTGAGACTACCCAAATGTCGTCTTTATCTTGTTCCCTGGCGGCAAAGGCTATCTGCCTGCGGTCGGATGAAAGCGAAATGTTGTAATAGTACGCTTGCTTCAATCGAGCTACCGGCGACAACGCCCCACCGGCAGTCGGCACACGTTGAAGTATCGTTTCGGGCGGTAATCCGCTTTGTTTTTCCGATTCCGCGATAATAAGCCCGTTTTCGTCCGGCGTCCAACCGACCAGCCGGAAATTCTTGGTCGTTTCGAAAACGTCGGCCACCTTTCTGTCAGTCACGTCAACGATCCTCAATCCGCGGCGGATCACTCCGCCCGGTTGATCGGGCCTTGTCTGGAACGAAAATGCGATTCGCCTGCCGTCCGCCGACCAGATCGGGCAATTTACATTTTGGCCGCCGTGATAGTCAGTAACACGCTCCTCGGTCCCGTCAGTGGCGGAGACGGACCAAATGTTTGAAGCTCCGTCCCTCTCAGCGACAAAAGCTATGCGGGTTCCGTCCGGAGACCAACCGAATACTGCCGTTTGTATATGATTATATGGCGAAACCGAGTATCCGATAGCCGGTATGCCGCCCTGCGTTAATCGGCGCACGCCTCCCCCATTGGGGTTGGCGACATGCAGTTCAAACGTGTCGGCGTTCTTCTTAACGAACGCCAAGGACGTCCCCTGCGGCGACCACGCAGGTAAAAATCCGCTCTCGCTCAATTGCAGGGCCTGATCGTCGCGCGACTTTATCGACTTGACCAATATTGAGCTCTCAAACAGATTGCTGCCGCGGCTTAGATTCCTGGCCGACTGAAACGCGACACGTTCCCCGTCCGGCGAGGCAACTGGCCACAACTCAGCACGGACGCTGCGGGAAACGGGCGACTCTTGTCCGTCAGCAAGATTTACGCGCCAAAGCCCGGATTCCTCCTTGGCAGAACTAACTATCATCGATCGCCCGTCGGGCGACGAATCCACGACAATGCTATCGTTTTCGCCAAATGTAACGCGGACGGGTTTACCGCGGCCATCGACCTTATAAACCTGAAAAACGCCATCGGTCATCGAGCTGTAATCAAACCGCTCCTTTTCCGGCGTCCAGACCATACCGCCGAGTTCACCGGTACTCTCCGCGATCCGTTTAGGGCTTCGGTCTTCGCGGTCAGAGACAAAAAGCTGCCAGCCGTTTGCTTGCTGCCGCACGTACGCAATTGTCTTTTCGTCACCCGCGATGTCGGCCCAGATGATCTTGCCGGACCCCTCGCCCAATGCCGTTGCTCGTTGAGTGTTGCCCGAGGCGACGTCGATCCCATAAAGGTCGCCCTGTGATTGGTAATAGATCTTGCCGCTTTCCGTCCATCGGCGCAATTCAAAACTGCCGTCGGCGATCGGCCCGACCGAGCGCGGGGTGCCGCCGAGAGCCGAGACGCGCCACACGCCGGTCAGCGTGCTGCGTCCATCGCCGCCGTTTCCCTTTTGTGAGGAAAACGCGATCTCATCACCCTTCGGCGACCATATCGGATCTTTGTTTGAACTAGCGTCATTTGTGACCTGGATCGGTTCACCCGACGAAGCCTGGGTAACCCAAATGTTCTTGGACCCGGAACGCGTCGATGAAAAGGCGATCAGCTTCCCGTCGGGCGAAAAGCTCGCATTGCTGAAAAGCTCGCCGGGCGCGCTCGTCCAACTTGCGATCTCCGTCGTCTTGAATTCGCTCGGCGGCGTTGATCCGCCGCGGGAACGCAGCCACCAGGCACCGCCGATCAACACCGCGGCGAATAGAGATATCGCCAACACGTGAAAAAGCGTGAATCGGCGTTCGCGAAATATCATCGTCGACGTGTTCCGCGTCGCTGATGCTGTCGCGCCCCCGGTAGTGGTGACCGCAGCGGCTGGTTGCGTCATTTCAACGGTCTTTCCCTGCTTTTCCTCAAATCTGATCTCTTCCCTAAGGTCGTCCAGATCGATCTGAAGGTCCTTGATATGCTGGTACCGTTGATCGCGGTCTTTTCGCAGTGTTTTGTCGATGATCCTTTCGAGCTGCCGCGGAAGATCGGGTGCGACGGTACGGAGGACGGGCGTCGAATCCTTGAGGATCGAACTGACGATGTCCATCGGCCCGTCGCCCTCGAAAGGACACCGTCGGGTGAGCATTTCGAACATTACGACACCTAGGCTCCAAACGTCGGTACGTGCGTCCGTCTCCTTTCCCCGAGCCTGCTCGGGCGACATATATGCAACGGTCCCCATAACCATGCCGGGACGCGTGTTGACGAGCGCCCGCGTTGCGTCCTCCGACGAGGCCATGGCCGGTGACCGGTCGGTCAGTTTGGCAAGGCCGAAATCGAGGACTTTGACGAGGCCATCACTGCGGACCATTATGTTTTCCGGCTTGATGTCGCGATGGACGATACCGGCCTCATGTGCCGCGGTCAGAGCCGCCGCTGCCTGTGCGAAAATGTCGAGAGCGGCCCGAAGTGTCAGAGGTTCACCGTTCAGGCAGTCACGGAGAGTTTGACCGTTGACAAACTCCGTGGCGATATAACGCACGCCGTCTACGCTGCCAATCTCAAAAACGGTTAGTATGTTTGGGTGATTTAGTGCCGATGCGGCTTTGGCCTCCTGCACGAACCGGCGAACGCGCTCATCATCATCAGCGGCGGCCGCCGGCAACACCTTAAGAGCGACCTGGCGGTCTAGTTGCGTGTCTTCAGCGCGATAAACCTCGCCCATCCCGCCCTCGCCGATCTTGGCAACGATGCGGTAATGTGAGAGCTCTGTGCCGGTTTTAAGTTCTTCGCTCACTTGTTGCAAGGCCATCAAGGCGGCCGATCATATCATGCCCGCACCATCTAAATACAAGATCGGCCAAATGTGTGAGGTCGGGAAATTATAGCATCATAATGTACAAAAGGAGCACAAACTTTCGGCACTGAACATTGCCCCTGACCGCGGACGCGCGAATCATCCGAAACCGTTAGCGGGTCGGCCGCGTATTGTTAATGAAGCTTGTGCCGGATCAGTCCGGATTGATAGACTTGTAAAACAAAAAGTTTACCGACAAGGAGAGATATTCTATGAAAAGAGCAGTATTTTTGTTCACGATACTTTTTTCACTTGTGTTGGCCGCAAACGCGCAGAGCGTCGAGGTAGGTTCGACCGTTGAGAGTTTTACGTTGCCCGATCTGGACGGCAATGTCCAAACGCTGAACGGCCTGAAGGGGAAAAATGGTACGGTCGTCGTTTTCCTTTCTGCCCAGTGCCCGGTAGTTAAGCTTTACAACGATCGGATCAACCAGATCGCGGCTGACTATGACGCGAGAGGGATCAAATTCATCGGCATCAACTCAAACGCAACCGAATCGCTCGACTGGGTAAAGTCCGACGCGGCAAAGGTCGGTTACAAGTTTCCCGTCCTGATCGACAAAGGCAATAAACTCGCTGATCGCCTCGGTGCGACCGTTACGCCTGAGATCTACTATCTGAGCGCGGATAACGTACTGCTCTATCACGGAGCGATTGATAACGACCGCTCGGGCAAGGCGGTCACGGAACAGTACCTTCGAACCGCATTTGATCAGGCCCTGACAGGCAAAAAGATCGTCCGGACCAAGGCGAACGCATTCGGATGTACTATAAAACGCGTGGGTGAGTGATTTAAGACTATGTCTGTAATTTGCAAGTATTTCTTGAGAGCGGCCATATGCGCCGCTCTTGTTTTCGCGGGGATCCAGATGGCCGCCGGTCAATCTGCCGCAATGCCGAAGGTCGCGAAGATCGATACTGACGGACTGTCCAAACTGATCAAACCGAACGGCAAACCACTACTGATAAATTTCTGGGCGACTTGGTGTGACCCGTGCCGCGAGGAGTTTCCGGATCTCGTCAAGATCGACGCAGAATACCGCGGTAAGATCGATTTCATTACGATCTCGCTTGACGATCTGGCGGATATCGACACGTTCGTTCCCAAGTTTCTCTCCGAGGTCAAAGCGACGATGCCGGCGTATCTGTTGAAGACCGATGACGAGACTGCTGCCATCAAGATGGTCTCGAACGACTGGTCCGGCAACCTGCCGATGACCGTGCTTTTTGACGCAAACGGCAAGCCCGCATATCAGAGAAACGGAAAGGTCAGGTTTGTGAATCTCGTCGCTGAAATCGACAAGGTGCTCACCGCAAAACCCTTGGCAGATGAAATGTACGTCACCATTGATTACGTCAAGATCAAGGATGGCCGCCGCGATGAGGCGATGTACTTTTACGAAAATAACTGGAAGCTGTATCGCGATGAGGCCTTAAAACGCGGTGTCATCCACTCGTATCAGATGCTCGGATCAATTCCTTCGACGACGGCCCCTTTCGACATTATTCTGACGACCTGGTACAAGAACGAAGAGCAGCACAAAAACAGTGAAAAGAACTTCGAACCTATCCTGAAAGAGCTTCGCCCGACTGGCCCAAAGCTCAAGAACGGTCTCGGGATCGATGATTTTCGGCAAAGCCTTTTTGTCTTTCGTGGAAAGGCGATTTACGGTTCTATTAAATAAATAAGAGGAGCGAAGAAAATGTTCAGAAAGATAGATGATTTTGCCAAAGCCTGGGACTACGAGACCGAGGCGACGGTCAAGGTGATGAATGCCCTAACCGATGAGTCACTCACACAAAAGGTCACCGACGACGGGCGCTCACTCGGATTTATCGCCTGGCACATCACTCAAACACTTGGTGAAATGCCTGGTTTGGTCGGCTTGACGGTCGAGGCACCGGAGTTCTCGGACGAATGTCCGGCAAGTTCGGGCGAGATCGCCACTGCATTTGAAACGGCTGCCCGATCCGTGGCGGTTCAAGTGTCGGAAAATTGGACCGACGAAACGCTCCTGCTTGAAGACGAAATGTACGGGGAAACCTGGTCGCGGGGGATGACGCTGTTTTACCTGATCGCTCATCAGGGACATCATCGGGGACAAATGACGGTTCTGATGCGCCAAGCCGGACTTTCCGTTCCGGGGATCTACGGTCCCTCCAAAGAGGAATGGGCCGCGTTCGGTGCCCCCGCAATGCCCTGACCCTGGTTTCCAAAAAGATCGCCGATCCGGCCGCGTCCAAAAACGCGGCCTTTCTTTGGTTCGCGGAAATCGACATCATTCATCAAACGTTCTAAAATGTCAGTTTCGTTTTCCATTGGCGAAGTTAACATAAGATGAACGAAACAAACATCACTCCGGACGTTGTCGCTCAGCACGGGCTTACTGAGGAAGAGTATAAGAAGATAATCGATCTGATGGGCCGCGAACCCAACATCACCGAACTTGGCGTTTTCAGCGTGATGTGGTCAGAACACTGCTCGTACAAGTCGTCACGCGTTCATTTAAAGAGACTCCCGACCTCCGGCCCACGCGTCATCGTTCCGCCGGGCGAAAATGCCGGTGTCGTCGATATCGGTGACGATTGGTGCGTTGCCTTTAAGGTCGAGTCGCATAATCACCCGAGTTTTATCGAACCTTTCCAAGGTGCTGCGACCGGCGTCGGCGGTATCTTGCGTGATGTATTCACGATGGGTGCGCGGCCGATAGCGGCGATGAACTCGCTCCGCTTTGGCCCGCTCGATGATGCAAAACACGGCGCGCGAAATCGCTCGATCCTAAAAGGCTGTGTCGAGGGCATTGGACATTACGGCAACTGTTTCGGCGTACCCACGGTCGGAGGCGAAGTGGTCTTTGACGAATCGTACAGCCTTAACCCTTTGGTTAATGCCTTTGCCTTAGGCATCCTGCGCAAAGATCAGATCTTTTTTGGCAAAGCGGACGGCATCGGTAATCCAGTTCTCTATGCCGGAGCGAAAACCGGCCGCGACGGCATACACGGCGCTACGATGGCGTCTGCGGAGTTTGATGAAGAAGCGCTGGAAAAACGGCCGACGGTCCAGGTGGGCGACCCCTTTCTTGAAAAGCTGCTGCTTGAGGCATGTCTTGAGGCAATGCGCTCCGGGGCGATCAAAGGAATTCAGGACATGGGAGCGGCAGGACTAACGTCATCGTCGGTCGAAATGGCGGCGCGGGCCGGCACCGGCCTCGAGCTTGATCTGACGCTCGTCCCCCAACGTGAGACCGGGATGACCGCATACGAGATGCTGCTGTCTGAGTCGCAGGAGCGAATGCTGATCGTCGCTCGCGAAGGCCGCGAAAAGGAGGTCGTCGAGATATTCAATAAATGGGATCTCGATGCGGTAGTTATCGGCAAGGTTGTCGAGGGTGACCGGCTCAAGATATTTCATCACGGCGAACTCCGGGCGGATCTGCCCGTTATGGCGCTCACCGACGAAGCTCCGAAATACCAGCGCCCGATGACACCGCCGGCACGGGTCGAAGGCCGTGGCTTTGTGCACCAGCCACCTTCGGCCGACGCCAACGAGGCCCTCGTACGATTGCTCGGTTCGGGCAATATTTGTTCCAAACACTGGGTTTACGAGCAGTATGATTCGATGGTGCGAACAAATACGGCGATCCTGCCGGGTGCGGATGCTGCGGTGATTCGGGTCAAAGAGACTCGCCGGGCGATCGCCATGTGTCTCGACGGAAATGGCAAGTTCGCCGCGATCGATCCGCGGATGGGAGCTAAGTTGGCTGTCGCCGAAGCCGCCCGAAACGTCGTTTGTGTCGGAGCAAAGCCGATCGCGGTCACAAATTGTCTCAATTTTGCTTCTCCTGAAAGGCCTGAGGTGATGTGGAGTTTTTCCGAGGTCATCGACGGTATGACCGAGGCCTGTAATGCATTTGAAACACCCGTCGTGTCCGGAAATGTTTCGTTCTACAACGAAACCGACGGGGCGGGCATTTTGCCGACGCCGACGATCGGAATGGTCGGGATCATCGATGACACCCGAAAACTGATCACGCGCGGTTTCAAGTCCGAAGGCGATATCATTGCCATACTCGGATCAACAAAGGACGATCTCGCCGCTAGCGAATATGCACATACGATCCTTGGTCTCTCGACGGCCGAGATCATCGCGAACGGGTCGCTGCCGGAGATCGACCTCGCTCTGGAAAATCAGGTTCAGAACACCCTGTTAAAACTCGCGGACGAAATGGTCCTGCGGTCGGCTCACGACTGTGCGGACGGCGGCTTGGCCGTGACGATTGCTGAGTCATGTTTTTCCTCGCTGGGCCGTGATGCGATCGGCGCTGTATTCGACCTCGATGTCGATGGCCTCTCGGCCGAATCAGTGCTTTTCGGCGAAACTCCTTCACGTATCGTCATCAGCTTTGCCCCTGAGGACCTTTACCGGGTTGAGGCCATCGCCGGCACTTGTCCATTCAAAGTCATTGGAAAAGTGGGCGGAGAAATTTTGTCGATCTCACTTAACGGCAAACCGGTCATCGGTAAGACCGTTTCTGAACTGCAGAATGCCTGGCACTCGTCTCTCGCCTCAAGATTAGAAACATAGTTCCGCCATCTTTCGGCCGCCGATCGATTTGCCTTTTTAGAAACATTACTTTATAGTAAGGTTTCAATTTTATTGGCAATTTCCTCCACTCTGCCTAACGAAAACAAGCAACATTTACGCTGAGCTACTCGGTTGTTTTTATGGATATTGCCGCGTCAGTTGAATTAAAAGATCAGAGGTTCTAATTGAATGACAATAGCTGAAAACCCGTTAAACGCTGAAAATCAAGGTATTTTTTATCGATGGCTTAATCGGATCGAGCGGATCGGCAACGCCATTCCCAATCCGGCACTTTTGTTTATTGTTCTGGCTTTCGTCGTGCTGCTGCTTTCCGCTGTCGTTTCGTGGGCTGACCTTTCTGTAAAGCACCCGGGAACAGGCGAGACGATCCGTGCCGTGAACCTGCTCTCTGTTGAGGGTCTTCACAAGATACTTGGCGGACTGGTCACGAATTTCACCGGCTTTGCCCCGCTCGGTGTTGTTCTGGTTGCGATCCTCGGCATCTCGGTAGCCGAAGCAAGCGGGTTGATCTCAGCACTAATGAGATTGCTTGTGCTGTCCGCCCCGAAAAAGCTCCTTACGGTTGTCATTGTCTTCGCCGGGGTTCTTTCGCATATGGCCAGCGATGTTGGCTATGTGCTGTTGATCCCGTTGGCGGCGATGCTGTTCTTAGCTGTTGGCCGCCATCCGCTGGTCGGTTTGGCGGCGGCGTTTGCCGGTGTTTCCGGCGGCTTCAGCGCCAATCTTCTGATCGGGCCGACAGATGCTTTGCTTGCCGGACTTACTCAGGAAGCTGCCCGGATCATTGACCCGGCCTATTTGGTCACCCCAGCCGCGAATTACTACTTTATGGCGGCTTCGGCATTTTTGGTGACAGCCCTCGGCACCTGGGTCACCGAGGCTATTGTGGCTCCGCGTCTGGGTGATTATAAAGGCGTGGCGAAACAGGAGACGCTCGAAAAGCTGTCGCCGGCGGAAAAACGTGGGATGTGGGTCACCTCGATCGTCGCGTTGCTTTTTGTTGGGTTCATTCTATGGGGGACGGTTCCGTCTGACGGGTTTCTTCGTGACCCCAAAACAGGTAGTTTGCTTAAATCGCCGTTTTTGTCCGGGATCGT
Organism: uncultured Chloracidobacterium sp.; assembly: GCA_937941715.1. Taxonomy (GTDB): domain Bacteria; phylum Acidobacteriota; class Blastocatellia; order Pyrinomonadales; family Pyrinomonadaceae; genus OLB17. Next base: position 27,445 of record CALDGX010000049.1, read on the forward strand.
GGCGTTCATATTTGCCGGCGGAGTGCTTCTTGGCCTCGCATACGGTATCGGCTCACGTACTTTCAAGAAGGCTGATGATGTGATCAATGCCATGGAAAATTCCATGAAGACAATGTCCGTTTATCTCGTGCTTGCATTTTTTGCGGCACAGTTCGTGGCATTCTTTAATTGGACCAACCTTGGAATAATACTCGCGGTCGAAGGTGCGGAACTCCTCCGGGGCATGCAGCTTAGCGGTGTTACACTGATCATCGCTTTTGTGGTACTTTCGATCGTGCTGGACCTATTCATTGGGTCAGCATCGGCGAAATGGGCGGTAATGGCTCCGGTATTTGTTCCGATGATGATGCTGCTCGGATACTCGCCCGAGTTGACCCAAGCCGCATACCGCATTGGCGATAGTGTCTGTAACATTATCACGCCGCTGATGTCATATTTCCCCCTGATAGTCGCCTTCGCACAAAAATACGAACCCAAAGCCGGCATAGGAACGATAATGGCGATGATGATGCCTTACTCGATCGCGTTCTTTATCGGTTGGACGCTCTTCTTGATCGTGTGGTTCTACCTTGGTTTGCCCCTCGGCCCGGGAGCGGAGTTATTCTACGAAACCAAACCTGCGACGTAGGCAAATTAGTGATCGGCACTACTGATCGATATCGTAGTGATTTAAGATAGTGAGCGGCCATGCGATTGTCATGGCCGCATATTTATGCCCGGTACAGGCGTTTACCTACATATTCCTTTCTGCAGATCGCGATGTTCCTATTGTGACTTTGCGACCGACGTCTATCGCAGTAGCGGTGCGGTCGAAAGGTACGTGGCCGCTCTGATCTCCGAAATTCAAAATTCCCGGATCGATATCGAAAGTGCCGCGGACACTGTCTATTTTGGCGGCGGAACGCCCTCGCTGCTTTTGCCGCAACAGGTAGAACGCATAATTGAGGTCGTCCGCGACAGGTTTGGCATCTCCGTCGACACCGAGATCACGATGGAGATGAATCCGGCGACTGTTACACTCGAGTCCCTCACGGCGTACCGTTCACTGGGCGTGAATCGGGCGAGCTTCGGCGTGCAAACATTTGACGACACGGCGCTGAAGTTGCTGGCCCGCGGGCACAATGCCGACGATGCGCGAAACACTTTCAAACTGCTCCGTGAAGCGGGGTTTGATAATATCAGTCTCGATCTAATTGCCGGTCCGCCCGGCCAGACGCTTGGTCAATGGGAGCAGAATCTGGACGAGGCTCTCAGTCTATCGCCGGAGCATATCTCGCTTTACCTGTTGGAGATCCATCAGGGTACGCCGTTGGCTGAACAGATCCGGAGCGGCCGTCAGACGCGGCCTGACGAGGAACTGGCGGCCGAAATGTACGAGATGATGCTCGACCGCCTCGACGCGGCGGGTTACGCACAATATGAGATCTCGAACTTCTCATTGCCCGGCCGCGAGTCTTGCCACAATTCAAAGTACTGGACCCTCGATCCGGTGTTCGGCTTTGGCGTGTCGGCGCATTCCTTCGACGGCCGCGAACGTTACGCCAACGAGCGCGACACCGCAAAGTATGTCGAGATGATATCTTCGAGCGGCATTGCCGAGATCAAGCGTGAGGCGGTGGACCTCTGTTCCGAGTATATCTTTCTTGGCCTGCGGCTTGATGCCGGCATCGAAATGGAAGACTTCAGAAACCGTTTCGGGGTCGAGTTTACTGGGAAATACGAGAATGAGATAGCCTCACTTCTTGAGTCCGAACTGGTCGAGATAGATGACGGCCGTATCCGTCTGACGCGGTTTGGCAAACTCTATTCGAACGAGGTCTTCGCTTACTTTGTGTAAATGTGAAAAAGATCAAACTGCTGACTCTATTTATCCTGCTCTCTGCCTGTGCCGTATTCGGCCAAACAAGGCAGTTGCCTGAAATTGCGCGCGAGTTTCGCGGCGTTTGGGTCGCAACGGTTGATAATATCGATTTCCCCTCGAGACGAGATCTCTCCGCCGAGCAACAGCAAGCAGAACTTTCAGCGATCGTCGACCTTGCCGTCAAAATGCGGCTTAATGCTGTGATATTTCAAGTTCGGCCGATGGCGGATGCAGTTTACCGCTCGGAACTCGAACCGTGGTCGGAATTTCTGACCGGGCAAATGGGCAAGGCGCAGGGCTTCGACCCGCTCGCGTTTCTGATTTCTGAGGCACATAAACGCGGCATTCTGGTTCACGCGTGGTTCAACCCGTATCGGGCTTATCATCCGGCGGCAAAGACGATGTCGGCCGAGCACGTTTCGAAGCGCATGCCGTCGATCGTGCGCCAGTACGGGCGGTATATGTGGCTCGACCCGACGGACGACGACGCCAAGCAGCATTCGCTCGACGTAATAATGGATGTGGTCCGTCGCTATGACATCGACGGCGTGCATTTTGACGACTATTTCTACCCATACGCTGAAAAGGACTCTGCCGGCCGCGATATAGATTTTCCGGACGATGAAAATTACGACGCGTATCTCAGGCGATCAGCGGCGGCGGTCGGTCCGCTTGACAGGCCCCGACGCCCGCTCAGCCGAGATGATTGGCGGCGGCAAAATGTCGATCAGTTCATTGAGGCGGTCGGGCGTGAGATCAAGCGGATCAAACCAGAGGTCGTGTACGGCATCTCACCATTCGGTATCTGGCAGCCGATGCCTGACAAAGGCATCACCGGGTTTAATGCCTACGAAAGACTTTACGCCGATTCCTTGAAATGGCTTCACGACGGGACCGTCGATTACCTTTCACCGCAACTCTACTGGGAAACCGCTCGGGCCGGACAGAGCTTTCCGGTGCTGCTCGACTGGTGGAAAGGCCAGAATGTCAAAAAGCGTTTCATATGGCCGGGCCTCGCGGCATACAGGATCGGCTCGACGCCGGCCTTCACCGCGGATGAGATCGTGTCACAGATCGGCCTTACCCGGCGTTCGCCGTTGACTGCCGGATCTATCTTTTTCAGTCAGCGATCTTTGCGGAATGACCTGGGCGGCATTCAGGCTAAGCTGAGCGGCAAGGCTTTCGCGTCTAACGCCGTCATACCTCATTTCACGTGGATAAAAACAACCGCGATGGGTTCGCCCCGCGTCACGATTTCACGCGGGGCGAGGTTTGTGACGGCAAAATGGTTTGAGACCGGCCGCCGCAAGGCATTTTGGTTTGTAGTTTATGTCCGCGACAGGGACGGCTGGAGCCACTCGGTCATTCCGGCGGCCGAGCGTTCGATCACGCTCTCGGCCAACCGCCGGATAACGTCCGTCATAGTCACCGCCGTTGATCGTCTGGGCAACGAGAGCCGCTGATCAATTTATCCGCTTGATGCGGCCATCAAGCACCGGAGCAATGGTCGCACTCGGCGCCGACCGTATGGCCGCCTCGAAAACGTCCGAGTCCTTAGGCGCCGCAGCTGCACTGCCCAACACCTTTCCTTCCTTGAACATCGTATATCCATCACCCGAACGGGATACCAGAAAATCAGAAGTCGCGACCGTATAGGTCTTTGCCTCATCCAACGGTGTTCCGCCGACCGTGACCGTGACGACGCGGCTGCCCGCCGGCCTTTTTACATCGTACTCGAATCGCAGGCCTGATATCTGCGGAAAGCGTCCGGGCTCGCCGTCCTCACCCGGCGCGCTGCGAGCGACACCGTGCTCAAGGATCGCCTTCAGGACCTTCCCGGTCACTTCGACCTTTACGATCGGGTTGTTGAAGGGGAGCAGCGAGAGTACGTCGCGCTTGGTCAGCGGGCCTGGTTCGTACGTCAGATCCGCACGGATCGATCCGCCATTAACAAAGCCAACATCCGCGTTAACCGAGCTTCGATAAGCGTCGGCGATAAAATTGCCAATGTTCGTCTCTTTTGTCCGGCACGAGACTGAAAGGGCGTCGAGGCGTTCTGAGGTCGCCCCGACCGGCACCGCAAGCTGCTCCAGCAGGCCGCGGTATTTCTCGAATATCGGTGCAAACTCCGGCGCATCGGCGATCTTGTCCGTGACCGGGACGATCTCCCAATCAAGGCTTTCAAGCCGCCGCGTCGCGGTGTTGAAATTAAGATTGAACTTGCCCATTTCCCGTGCATCGGCCGTCATCTTGAAGATCGGCGTGCCGAACGACGAGGATTGCAGCAGAGAGTGTTCGTGGCCGCCGAGTATCAGGTCAAAGTCGGCGCAGCCGGCGAGCTTTTTATCGTCAGCCATCGACAAATGCGTCAGCCCGATCACGGCATCTGCCTTTTTCTTGCGTCGCATCTCTTTGACGAGTTTCTTTGCGACCGCACAGTAATCGGTTACGGCCAGGCTCTCTTCCATTGACGACGTTTGTTTTGTTTCAGGGAGTAACAGGCCGATGATGCCTATCTTGATGCCGCCGATCTCGCGGATCACATACGGCGGAGTATCGGCAAAAATGCGCCCGGTCCTGGTATCGACGACATTGGCACCGAGCCACGTGAATTTCGATTCCTTCATCCGCGCCAGCAGATCGGGCGTTTTGATATCGAATTCGTGATTGCCGAATACCGCGTAATCAAGGCCGACAGCGTTCCACGCGTCGATCATCTGAGCACCTTTGTACGTTCGTGTTTCGACCGATGGCGAAACCGTATCGCCGCCGAGCGTGAATATCGTGTTCGGGTTTTCGGCGACCGCGGCTTTTTTCAACGTCAGCAGGCGGGCGAGTCCGCCGCGCTTACCGCCGTCGACCGGCGCGAATTGATAGACATCATTGACGTGCAAAATGGTGATGCGGACATTCTGGCCAAATACCGCCGACGACGTCAGAAGCAAAAAGGCAATTGTAATAAAGGATCTAAGCATAACGGTCACCCCCGGTCTTCGATCTTGAGATGTGTACGGGCCTCCCATATCTCGGGAAAGAACTTCTTGGTAAGCGTTGTCATCAGATAGCCGACGCCTTCGGACCCGCCGGTGCCGCGTTTCATTCCCAACATCCGTTCGACCATCATCACGTGATGGTAGCGCCAAAGAGAGATGTTCTCGTCGTGGTCGATCAACAGATCCTGCATTATGAACAGGTCGGCATGCGTTTCAGGACGGGACAGTATTTTGACGATCGCCGCGACCCGTTCGTCGTGGGTCTTGACTGCGAAACCGGATCGCTCCAACAATGCCCAGAAAGCGTCAGCAAGGCTCGGAGCCTCAAATCGGCGTTTGAGACGTGTATAAGCGTATTCGTCCTCTTTGAAACTATTCAGTATCCGCTCGTCCTTTTGCCCCGAGGCAAATTCCAACTCGCGAAACTGCATCGACTGAAAACCGCTCGCCGGATTCAGCTTGTCACGAAATTCCAAAAAGCCGATCTGCGCCATCGACTCGAGCACGTGGATCTGGCCGACCATTACCTTCTCGATCGCGGTCACCGCCCGAAGGCTGTGGTTAACGCGAAACGCCCGCCCTTCATCCAGCCATCGCACGGTCGCGTCAACTTCGTGAAGTATCTGCTTGAACCACAACTCGTACGTCTGATGAATAACGATAAAGAGCAATTCGTCGTGGCTGGTAGGCTCCGAGAGCGTTTCCTGAAGGCTCAGTAACTCGCGGACCTTCAGGTATTTGTTATACGAGAGTGGTGGATCGATTCCGTATTCTGATGACATAAAAATGGATTGAGTACACGCTGTATCATCGTTTATGCCGATATTTATGTCAATTTTCAGGGTTTTTAGGCAATTTGGCGGAAAACCTCTTGACACGCCATTATGATTTCGCTAAATTGGCGTTCGTCAAACGAAAAACTCGCTCAAAATATTCCCAAGGATCTTGCAGTTTAAGATTACTTTGTCCCGAGATGGTTGTTCCGTTTTCGGGTTTGGTTGTGGTTGCGTTACCAAAAACGCAGTTGTGACGTCGGTGGGATTTTCGTGGAATTTGTGTCCGCGGCGATTGGTGACAACGCACGGCATTGAATTTTGTTTTTTAATTTTTCGGAGGATTTAAGAAGAGATGTCAAAAGCAATCGGCAAGGTCAAGTGGTTTAACAACGCCAAGGGATATGGGTTCATCGAGCAGCCCGGTGAACAGGATATTTTCGTGCATTACAGCGCGATATCTGGTGATGGTTACAAGACCTTGATCCAGGGTCAGGAGGTCGAATTCGAAGTGACCAACGGACCTAAGGGACCGCAGGCGGAGAACGTGGCAACTGTCATGTAAAAGTTGATCGACCAGCAAATTGAAAAGGCGGGCCCGTATGCGGCCCGCCTTTTGATTTGTCGCTATTAATATTGTTACAAAAGTTCTTCGCCCTTTGCTTTCAAACTTCGACGCCATAACTCACGATATGACGTAAATCGAGAAACGAGGGTATTGAAATAGTACCTTTGAGCAAACGTCAGGTTCCGGTCGTCGGCCATCCTTTTGATCTGTGATTCAAGCCGAGCGCGCGACTCGAACGGCGGCCGCTTTGTCGCACCGTTGAAGTAAATATCAAAATCGATCTTCAGCTTGCGAATATCATCCTCAAGCCGCTTCAGCGACATATCGATCTCGATCGCTTCTTCTTTCTTTGACTGGACCCCGCGGTACAGTTTGTTTCCTATCATTGCCATATGCTTGGTCTGGGGCTGCGGCAGGCGGGAGAGCCCTCTGTATTATATACATTGCTAAGTCCGATCTTATTCCGTAAACGCAGTTATGTGAGTTAGAATGCCGTTATGTCCACCGAACAGCACACGGTTCAAAATGCTTTGCGCAGCTTGCCGTCGATAGACGAACTAGTACGCACGCTTTTGACCCGGTCAGATATGGCGGAGGCCGGCCATGCCAGGGTTACTGAGTTTGCCCGGCGCGCGGTCGATTCGGTCCGCACTGACCTGATTGCGGGAAATACGGTCGATCATGATATTGTCCGCCTCGCCGAAACACGTGCCGCCGAAATGTGGATCCGCCGCCGGCAGGAGAGATCAAAACGCGTGATCAACGCAACCGGTGTGATCATCCACACCAATCTCGGGCGGGCGCCTCTATCGGACCGGGCTCGTGCGGCAATTGCCGAAGTCTCAGGCTACTGCACGGTCGAATTCGATCTTGAGGCCGGCGGCCGCGGCCGCCGTGGGGAATATGTCGAGGGATTGATCGCCGAGGTAACCGGGGCCGAAGCCGCCATTGTCGTCAATAATTGCGCGGCGGCGGCGTTTCTCGTACTTTCCGCCCTGGCCGTCGGCGGCGAGGTGATCATATCTCGCGGTGAACTGGTCGAGATCGGCGGTGATTTTCGCGTTCCTGACGTTCTGAAAGCATCGGGGGCACGGCTTCGCGAGGTCGGAACGACAAATCGGACGAAGATTGCGGACTTTGAGACAGCGTGCGATGAAAACACGCGAATTATACTTCGTGTCCACCCGTCTAATTATCGGATCATTGGATTCACCGCGTCCCCGTCGATCCGGGCCCTGGCGGATCTGGCACGACAAAAGGGCGTAATACTGTTCGAAGATATCGGTTCCGGTGCGTTGCTCGGCGTGGGCGATGAACCAGTGCCGGCTGAGTCATTGGCGAATGGTGCCGATCTCGTAGCATTTAGCGGGGACAAACTGCTCGGAGGCCCGCAATCAGGGATCATCGCCGGGCGCCGGAATCTGATAGAGTCGCTCCGTAAACACCCGCTCTATCGTGTACTGCGCGTCGACAAACTTACTTATGCCGCACTTGGGGCGACGCTCGAGTCGTTCGCGAACGGTACGGCCTTACGCGAGATCCCCGTCCTGCAAATGATCAATTACCCTCGCGAAGCGATCGAGGAAAGGGCAACAAGTTTCGCAAATCGTGTCACATCTCTGAACCTCGGAATATCTGCGGCGATAACTGACGGTAATTCTGTCATCGGCGGCGGATCGGCTCCGGATATTCATCCGCCAACGTCACTTATCGCTCTCAGCCATACGGAGATGTCGGCCGACGCTATTGATTCGGAGTTTCGCAAGGGGACGCCGCCCGTCATCACGCGGATCGAGAATGATAAGGTGATGATCGACCTGAGAACCGTCGCGAAAGGCGAAGAAGATCTGCTCTTGAGAGCTGTTGCCGCCGTATTTAGCCGTTTCGCTGGGCGAAGTCCCGCATAAAGTCAACAAGGACCTCGACGCCCTCACGCGGAAACGCATTGTAGATCGACGCCCTGATCCCGCCAAGCGAACGGTGGCCGCGAAGTCCGTCCAGACCGATCGCCGCTGCCTGATCGCAAAACTCGTTTTCCAGTCTTTCGTCCGGGAGACGAAATGTCACATTCATCAATGAACGTACGGCGCGATCTGCATGTCCCGAATAGAACCCGTCGCTGCTGTCGATCGCGTCATACAAGATCGAGGCTTTCAGGGTATTCCGCTTTTCAAACTCTTCGACGCCGCCGCCGCTCTTGATCCATTGGCAAACGAGGCCGATTAGATAGATACCCCACGTATTAGGTGTGTTCGGCATTGAGGCATTCTCGGCGAACTTTCGATAGTCCAGCAGCGAGTGCATCCCGTCCGGGCAGCGATCCAGCATATCATCGCGAATGATCACCAGTGTTACGCCGCTCGGGCCGATATTCTTTTGAGCTCCGGCGTATATCAATGCGTATCGATCGATGGAAAGCGGTTTGGACAATATGTTCGACGACGCGTCGCATACGACGGGAATGCCGCCGCCATCGAGTTCGTATTTGAACTCAACACCCTCGATCGTCTCGTTGGAAGTGTAATGGACGTAGGCCGCGTCCCGCGTGAACGAAAGTTCGTCCGGATCCGGAATGCTACGATGTCCGTTTTCGGCAGATGAATAGACGACGTTTACTTTCCCGGTCTTTTTCGCCTCGATCAATGCCTTTTTACCCCAGGCACCAGTTATCACATAGTCGGCCGACCTGCCCGCATGAAGAAAGTTAATGGGCACCATCGAAAACTGCATTGTCGCCCCGCCTTGCAGGAATAGGATGCGATAATTGTCGGGAACCGACAACAACTCGCGGATGCCTCGTTCGGCGCTGTCGAGGATCGCTTCGAAACGCTTCGAGCGGTGGCTGATCTCCATCACGCTCATTCCGCAGCCGTCGACCGAGAGCAGTTCACGCTGAGCTTGTTCGAGCACCGGCACAGGCATGATTGCCGGGCCGGCACTAAAGTTGTATATCCTTTTGGTCATATGTGCCGATCAGCCGTCGGTAGTACCTAGTGTCCGAACGTAAACGATATCACACGGTCCCTCGATTTTCATTAGGGCGGACTAAGCCGAAAATCGATGTACGAAACGGGCTTTGCTTCGATTATTGCTCAAAAGTGGGTTAGAATATGTGATATTAACGAACTCTTTTTTTGAGTCCGGCATCAAACGAGCGCGCCCGAGGTGGCGGCCGTAATTACTTTGGAGGATTTCCATGGATCGCAAAGCTTATTCAATATTATTTTTTACCGCTGCACTTTTGATCTCAGGAGCGATCTCGACGTTCGCCCAGACCGTCGTTACTTCCGGCTCCGTTGAGCTGCTTAAGGAAGACGGTACCAGAACGCCGGTCAACGGAGCACTGGTCGAGGTATTTCGGACGGACGTTAAGTCGGGTTTCCCCTCGGGCAAGACCGGCAAGAACGGAGCCTTCAGCTTTGCCGGTTTTCAGCCGGGCGGTGTTTATGTTTTGTCGGTAAGCGCCCCAAATTGTTCGCCGAGCTTTTTGACCAACGTCAAAGCCGGACAGGAAAAACTGCTCATCACCCTCAAACCCGGAGACGGTAAACGCTGGACCGAAGATGAGGTTCGCAAGGCGGTCGCGTCAAGCGGTAAGAGTGGCGGTAATAGCGAGTCAAGCACCGAACTGACCCCTGAGCAGAAAAAGGCTCAGGCCGAATACGAAGCGAAACGAAAGGAGATTGAATCCAAGAACGCTAAGGCCGAAAAGACCAATGAAGTGGTCAATCGCGTTATCAAAGAAGGAGCGGCAGCGTTTGAAGCTAAGGACTACGATACGGCAATTATCAAGTACACCGAGGGATACGAAGTCGATCCGGAATTTATCGGTACCGCACCGGTAATGCTGCTCAACCGCGGGTCTGCCCTTCGCAATCGGGGCGTCGATACCTATAACAAAAACGTTAAGAACACCGACATCACGGCCAAACTCGAAGCATTTGGCAGGGTCAAGTCGGATCTGGCCGGTGCTCTGGATGTATTCAAGAAGGCGTTTTCGATGATCAAAAACGCCAACCCCGCCGACGTTCCCGATCAGAACAACGCAAATCGCACCCGTGACGAAGCGGTTCGTGAAGCCAAGGAAACCATCAGATTGATGGTCGTTACCGAACAGATCGGTGATGGCGTGATGGAAAACGCCCAGATAATGCTGCCGGAATATGTCGCTCTCGAGGCGGATCCCGTAAAGAAGGCCGAAGGAAGACTCCTTGTTGCCGACCTTTATCGGGTTGCAGCCGAATCCGAAAAAGCGATCGAGGCCTACAAGGCGATCCTCGAAACAACACCGGAGAACATCGACGCTCTCGCCGGAGCCGGACTGAGCCTGGTTAACCTTGGCTACATCAATAACGACAAGACCAAACTTCAGGAAGGTGCCAACTTGCTCCAGAAATACGCAAGTCTTGCTCCGGATGGCCATAAATTCAAGGCTGACGCTCTGGGGTTGATCGACACGCTCAAGAAAGAGCAGAATGTTACGCCTCAAAAGGTGACGACCAAGAAAAAGAACTAGTTTTCGGTCGATTCTGATCGTGTGTGCCGTACCGAGTAACTCGGTACGGCATTTTCTTTTTTGTCACAAAATTACCGGCGGCGGTGTTTCCATTTCGTTAAGCAATTATCATCACGATCCGGAGGCAATAATCATGAAAAGTAAGTTCATTCGATCAGCGGCGGGTTTGTCGCTCGCATTTATCATTATCGTTATCGGCAAATACGTCATCGTCGCACAATCGGTGATCAGCGGTGAATGGAAGGCCGATGCTCGTTCAACCAAGAGCCAAAGCGCCGATGACGCCCGAAAGCTGAAAATCTCGTTTTGGATCAAGACAGACGAGGGCCGCAACCAGAATGGCCGTTCATTCAGCTATGACGAACTACAGGGCTTGCAGCGTGAGCAGACCGAGGGCGGCAAGGTCAGCTTCAGGCTTACGCGTGAAGCCGGAACATTCGACTGCGAAGGATCATTCACGGACGGCAAGGGTTCCGGTACATTCCGATTCACGCCCGCGGCGGGTTATCTTGAAGCAATGCGGTCGCGTGGTTTCGATTTCGAAAAATTCAATTCGAAGGGCAACGGTACGGTCGAAGACCGCATTTTCGCGGCAGCGATCATCGATGTCACTACGAGGCTTGCCGACGACCTGTTGTCAGCGAATTTTGGCAAACTCGACGTTGATGACCTGTTCAAGGCGGCCATCTTCAAGATCGATTCGCAGTTCATGTCTGAAATGAAGGCCACCGGTTTTCCAACTCTCACGATGGAGGATCTCGTCAAGGCACGCATCTTTAAGATCGACGCCGATTATGTTCGCCAGGTCAACGAAATGGGGCTGGCCGAAAAGGACTTTGAGAGTTTGGTCAAATTCCGGATCTTTAAGGTCACGCCCGAATTCCTGGCCGAGCTAAAAGCCGAGGGATTTACGGGCCTTTCATCCGAGGAGATCGTTAAGTTCCGGATCTTCAACATCGATGCGGACTTCATCAAAAAGGCAAAGGCCGAAAATCCGAATGTGACCGTTGAGGATATGGTCAAAATGAGGATCGGCGTTCATCGCACCAAGATCACGGACTAACCAAAAATTCGATTTTTCGCTCATCTACAGGAGAAGCCGCGCGGCTTCTCCTTTTTTATTCGAACTGCCTTCGAAACTCTTCAAACGTCTGTTGAATGGCCTCGACCTCGGCTCGCAGTGCGGCGACCTCTTCTTCCAGCTTCTCGATTCGTTCGCTCTCAACACCGCCCCGGCTCGATCGCGCCGCGTGAGCGGCGGCGAGAGCCTCAACATCGACATCGCCCGACAGCAAATGCGCAAAGCGTGCTTCTTTTTGTCCGGGCTGTACCGGCAGCTTTGCGACCAGCGGGTCGTCGCGGCGTGCGAGCCTGTCAAGCGTCTCCTGTATCTCTCCAAGGCCCGCGAAATTGAACAGGCGCTCGGTCCGCGTCCTAAGCTCGCCGAGCGTTTGCGGCCCACGCAGCAGCATCACACATATGACCGCCAGTTCATCAGGCTCGAGCTCGTAGATACTCGGCAGCATATGCTTATATTTCGGTACACGGCTGGTACTGCCGTAATAGACGTACACGATATTGCGGTCGCGTAGTCTCTCCAAAACAGCGGTAACGGTCGATTCATCATAGTTGACGACCGGGTCGCGGTTGCTCTTTTGGTTGCAGGCATTGACCAGTGCATTCAGCGTTAGCGGATAATATTCCGGAGTGGTCAGCTGCTTTTCTACCAGCGAGCCGACGATGCGGGCTTCGGTTTCATTGAGTATTTCGGGCATATCGATCGATTTGTTACTACGGCTTATACGAAGTTTAAGTTTTGTATTTTACAATTTACCCTGTGAATGTTCTTGTTGCACGGACAGAAATTGAGATCGACGCTTCGTACGAACGGCTGGCCTCGGCAGCCTACCTTGGATGCGACACCGAAACGTCCGGCTTGAGCGCCCGCCATGGGCGGCTTTTTTCCGTGCAGTTTTCGGACGGCGAGTACAATGTCCTTGTCCCGGTCAGCGAGGGTGTCCAACTCGGGAAACTGAGGTGGATCCTTGAACAGAGGTCGATCGTCAAGATCTTTCACAATGCTAAATTCGACCTCGAGTTTCTCGCCGAGAACGGCTACCGCGTTGAAAGTGTTTTTGACACGATGATCGCCGAAAAGATACTCACCCGTGGGGCCAACCAATCGGCGGCGCTGGCCGAGACGTTATATCGATATTTCGCCGTCGATCTCGACAAATCGCAGCGTGCCAAGTTTAACCGCAAATGGGACGGCGTATGGACCGATGAACTGGTCGATTACGCTCTCTCGGACGTCATCCATCTGCCTCGCCTGATGAGTGAACAGGTAAAGTGGCTCGAAAAGCTGGGGCTTACGGATCTGTACCGGGCAAAAGCAGGGGAATTGATGTGATTTCTGAACTATTTGGCCAGCCTGCGCGTCAAAAATGGTCGACGGCTGAAACCATCTGATATGAGACCCCTTATCTTCCTGCTGTTATGTTTGGCGCCATTTTCGATCACTGCTTTGGGACAAAGGCAGAGCATCTTCGTGACGCCGCAGACAACCGACCCCGAGATCACGACAAATCTCAACAACCATTACATATCGTTCAATGGCAGTGTCCCGAGCAAGGGCCAGCTATTCGTATTTCTTCCCGGAACCGGCGGAGTAGCGTTCAACTATCAGGAGCTCAATAATACGGCTGCGGATCTGGGCTTTCACGCGGTGAACCTGACGTATCCGAATGACGATGCCGTCAACACGCTATGCGGCGGAACAAACAGCGATCTCGATTGCTACGGCAATATACGAATGGAGACGGTCGACGGCACCAACCGCAGTCCGCTTGTCAATGTAAACCGTGCGAACTCGATCGAAAATCGTTTGATCAAGCTGCTTATCTATCTGCGAAATACATTTCCGGCTCTCGGCTGGGGGCAATACCTGACAGCGGATTCGCAATTGATCTGGTCCAAGGTGGTGATCGCCGGACACTCGCAAGGTGGCGGCCACGCGGGGATCATCGGCCGATATCACGGTGTTTCGCGGGTTTTGATGTTCGCGGCGATGGACTTTAACGCTCTGGCAAATGCTCCTGCAAACTGGATCGCGGTCCCCGGCTCGACGCCCAACGCCACGGGCCCTACCCGTTACTGGGGATTTGGCCATCAGCAGGACGAAATGGTGAATTTCACCTTGTTGTCAACGCGGATCTGGCCGGCGTATGGAATGCCGCAATTTGGCGGTATCCAAAATGTTGATAGTGCCCTTCCGCCGTACGCTAACTCGCATTCACTGACGAGCAGCCGTATTTGTGACAATTATCATGGCTGTATTGCCGCAGACATCAGGCTCGTTTTGGAAAATGGAATACCGGTGTATAAGCCAGTGTGGGAATACATGTTGTCGCAGACGATTCCGCCGTCAGCGATCGGGAATATTACGTTCGAACGTTTGGGTAGCGGCACAGTTCGACCAAGGGTCGGTATTTCAACCAAAGGTTACAGATTAGTACTTGCGGGCAGTGGGTTTGCTCAGCAATCTGCGGTCTACATCAATGGAACTCGTATGCCGTCCGAGTTCATTAACGCCAACACCATCAAGGCCTCGCTGCCGGCAGGAAGGTTTGGCGGATTTGGCGGAACCAAAGTCGAGATCCGCGACGCGGACGGAACCAGGTCGAACAGCGTAGCCTACTGACAAATCTACCAACGATGATAGGCCGGATGGCCTTCCTTCACGGCAACGAAAGTTCCGCGGCACGTCGCGCAGGTCTTGTCGTTTGCGATCAGTTCGGCCTCGACGGTCGCTCGATCTTCCTTTGTTTCAACAACACGAGCTCGCAGGTGGATCAGTGCGTCGCTCGGCGTCGGGCGAAAGAGCTTGACGTGAAAATCGGCCGTGACCGTACAGTCGGGCTCGGTCTTGCCGTCACGTTTCATCATAAAATAGGTCGCGGTCCAGTTCGAGTGGCAATCGAGCAATGCACCGATTATTCCGCCGTTGAGCATGCCGGGAAACGCCTGATGATGCGGTTCGGCTCGCCACTCGGCGACGACCTCATCGCCCTCGGGAAAACTGTTTATATGCAGCCCTTTCTCATTGGCCGGCCCGCAGCCGAAGCATATGCTTTCGGGCGAGTACTTCTCTTGCAAAGATAGTTGATTGCTCATAGTATATTCCCCAAGACTAGCACAAACTCATACACAATATGGAGCAAACAACCGTCACCCGACAGCGCACGCTGCTCGATATGAACGGCTACCAGTGGACCGTGCTCTTTGCGGCATGGCTCGGCTGGGGTTTTGACATCTTCGACAGTATTTTGATGAATTACGTCGCACCGAACGCGGTGCCGACGCTTCTGGGGATACCGCTCGGCACACCGGAGGCGCAGAGTGCGACCCTTTGGTGGACGGGCATCTTCACGTCGGTACTGCTTGTCGGGTGGGCAGTCGGCGGCATCATTTTCGGTAAGATCGCGGATCGGATCGGGCGGACCAGAACCCTGCTTTTGACGATGCTTTTGTACTCGGTCGGCACCGCAGCTTGTGCTTTTGCCCCTAATATCTGGGTCTTGCTGTTGTTTCGGATAATCGCGAGTCTTGGGATCGGCGGCGAGTGGGCCGCCGGTGCGGCCATGGTCGCCGAGGTCGTGCCCGAAAAGCGCCGCGTCGAAGCGGGAGCTCTGCTCTACACAGCGGCCCCATTCGGATTATTTCTCGCCACCTTCGTTACGTTTCAAATTACCGGAGTCTATTTTACCGATGCGGCGGTATCTTGGCGCTACGTCTTTCTCTTCGGACTCGTTCCGGCGGCGGTCGCATTCTTCGTGCGTCTTTTTGTCAAAGAGCCCGAACGCTGGAAAAAGGTCGGCAGCGAGCATCGTGCAAAGATCTCTGAACTCTTTTCGCCAAAGTATCGTGCGTTGACCATCAGCGGATTTTGCATGGCCGTCACGGCTCTGATCACCTGGTGGAGCGGTAACGCCTTCATTCCGATCGTCGCAAAGGGCTTGGCATCGCGGGAATGGACCGAACTAACCAATGCAGGCGTCGCCGGCCTGCCGACGATGGAGATAATGGGCCAGCAATGGGTCAAGACGGCGACCAACGCTTTTAATCTTGGCGGCCTGATCGGCACGCTTCTGACCATTCCGATCGCCAAAAACTTTGGCCGCAAGTCGATGTTCCTCGTATTCTATTTGGTTGCCGCAGTGTCGATTATGGCGGCGTTCGGCCTCGATCTGGCACCGCACACACGACTCTACTTTTACTTCCCGATCGGCGTTTCGGTGTTTGGTATCTTTGGTAGTTTTACATTCTATTTACCTGAGCTTTTCCCGACTCGTCTGCGGGCGACCGGCTCGGGGTTTACCTACAATATCGGGCGCTTCATAGCAGCGTTTGGTCCGTTTCTGGTCGGCAGTATCGCCGCAAGCGGAGCGAATGCGTTGGATAGTGCTATCACGGTGTTATTTTGGGTCGGTGTGATACCACTGATAGGCCTCGCCACACTGCCGCTGGTAATTGAAACGAGAGGACGGCCGCTCGAAGATTAAGATCCGGAGAAAATATAATGAAGATCCTTGGTGTCGGTTCAATGTTCACACTCGCTTTCATCGGCGGTATTTTGTTTATGGTATCGGTCGGATGCGGTGGTTCGGATGCGGGATGCGTCGGTTCCGTGACATTTCAAGGCAAGGCCTTTGAAGGGAAGGGCAAGTCGGCTGACGAGGCAAAGAAAAATGCCTGTAATGTCTATTGCCGTGAGGCCGATCCCGAGTTTGAGGCCCGATATCGGATATGGCTCGATTCGCCGAAGGGCAAAGCCGCCGGTTCACCGTCCAAACAAGAATCGATATTCAAGGACAAGGAACTTTTGCTGTATGTGACTGAAACCTGTGCCGGGAAATGTGCCGCGTCGATGGACCCGTCTGCATCCTGCAAATAGGTTCATTCGCCGCTTTTGACCGGAACTTTGTCAAGAATACGAGTCGTATGGTCGGTAACGCTCATAACCGGTTCACGAAATTCTTCGAGTTGGGCAGTTGTTCGCGGAGTCAGTTGCGGCGGCGAGGTGTACTCGCCGTGGCGATTCATATTGTTTAGCTTCGCGTCTATTAGTTTGGGCACTTGCCGCACCAATGTGATGCCTAAGGCCAGCAGCGTTCCCAGATAGGCCATTACGATCATGACGACGAGTTCGGTCTTGACCTCGTTGCCCAGGAGCACCGCGACCAACCCGACCAATATCCCAAAGCCAAACATTACTAGCAAAAACAGCGTCGTCAGCACGTTGTCAAGCATCTTGCCGGGCGTCCCGTCCTTATCCAGGTCGCCGGCCAAACGCTTTCCGCAGCCGTTGCAGTAGTTCAAGTCGTTGGGAACCGAGTTGCCACAGTTTGAGCAGAACATATCGCGGGGATCCTATTTCTTGTAGTTGATCTTTTCCTCGAGCCAGTTCGTCAGAGTCTCGACCGACTCGATATGGATCGGCTTGCCCTGAAATGCCTTTATCGCGAAGATGATCAGCATTATCGTCGTAACAAGTGTGAAGATGAACGCTCCAATATCCGCAATATCGGTCGCGCCCTTCACAATGCCGAGAATCGACGTCACGATCAGGATGCCGATATGTGCAGCCAGGCCCTGGGCCGCGTGAAAACGGACCTTTGCCTCGCTTTTGGGCACAAAAAGCAATTCCAAGATCCCCGCGACCAAGCCGATCGAAAACGGAAGGTACGGCAGAGCCACCAGGATATTCTCGGGCAGTCCGACCTTGTCGACCTTTCGGGTGCGCGATCGATCCGGTGCTATCGGGGTCGCGGACGTATACGGCGTCGGTACGAATTGGCCGTTGTACGGCGGCGAATACGGCGCCGAATACGCACGAACATCGGGCTCGGCAAATCGACGCGTTTGCTCCTCGGTCGGCGCAGCATACGGCAGGGCGTTGGTCTCGGCACCAGTGTAAGGCAACGCCTGAGTGTGCGTTGTTTCGTCCGGAGACTTTACCTTTTCCGGAAATTCCGGATCGAGCGGATTTGTATCGTACTTTGTCGCCATCTCTAAAGTGATTTTACGACCGTCTTACCGCCAATGTTCCCAAAACAAGATCTTATAGCGAAACACGCGAATACCGCATTTTCGAATTGATCAGCCTATTCGGTCCTGATGCCTATCCCCAACTCGTCCAACTGGGCCGTATCGACCTCACCCGGCGAGTCCATCATCAGATCCTGTGCCGAGGCGGTCTTCGGAAACGCCATAACGTCACGAATGTTCTCCGTCCCGCAGAGGATCATACAAGTCCGCTCGACGCCGGCCGCGAAACCGCCATGCGGCGGTGTACCGTATTCCAATGCGTCGAGGAAAAATCCAAATCGTTCGCGGGCCTTTTCGACCGTCAGGCCGAGGGCCTTGAAGTTCAACGCCTGGATATCCTTTTGGTGGATCCGTATCGAACCGCCGGCACATTCATATCCGTTTATGACGGCATCGTACGCCTTCGCCCGCACCTCGCCCAATAGGTGATGTTGAGTGTCGTCGTTAACGGCGGTCGTAAATTTTTCAAGGTCCTCATCCATGGGCGATGTGAACGGGTGATGAGCCGCCGCATAACAATCGGACTCTTCGTCATATTCGAACATCGGGAATTCGGTGACGATGAGCGGCCTGTACGCCGTACGGTCGATCAGATCCTCGCGTTTGGCCACTTCGACCCGCAGAGCCCCTAGCGAAGCTGCTACCACCGACCTTTTGCCGGCAACGATCAAAACGAGGTCGCCCTTTTCCGCCTCTGCCGCAGCGGCCAACTCCGCGATCTTTGATTCGCCGAGGACCTTGAGCAACGACGAAGTGATCTCGTCACCCATTTTGATCCATGCGAGGGCTCCCGCCCCGTAGCGTTTTACAAACTCCTGCAGCTCTTCGAGCTGTTTGCGTGAGTGATCAGCCTTGCCCTTGACCGTGATGCATTTGATCTCGCCCTTGTTTTCGAGAACCGATGCGAAAGGCGCGAAATCTGTTCCGGTGAGTTCACTGCTCAGATCGACCAATTCCATCTCGAAACGCAGGTCCGGTTTGTCGCTGCCGTATCTCCGCATCGCCTCGGCATAGGTCATCCGCGGCCATTGAGCCGGCAGTTCGACACCGATCAGCTTGAACACGTGGCCAAACATACCTTCGATCTCACGATATGCCATTTCCTGATTGGCGAACGACATCTCCATGTCGAGCTGAGTAAATTCCGGCTGACGGTCGGCCCTCAGATCCTCGTCGCGAAAACAGCGGGCGATCTGGTAATACTTGTCGAAGCCGGAGATCATCGTCAATTGTTTGAGGATCTGCGGGGACTGCGGCAGTGCAAAGAACTTGCCGGTATGGATGCGCGACGGTACGACAAAATCGCGAGCTCCCTCGGGTGTCGATTTGAGCAGAATGGGCGTCTCGATCTCGATAAACCCTCTCCCGTCAAAGTACTCACGGATCGCCGCGACTGCCCTCGCCCTCATTCTGATATTGTGCTGCAACTGAGGGCGGCGAAGGTCCAGATAGCGATATTTCAGGCGCGTTGATTCATCGGCCAGATTTTCCGAACCGGCGACCTCAAGTTGGAACGGGGGGACCTTTGCATCATTTAGGATCAATATTTCGGACGCGTGCACTTCGATGTCGCCGGTCGCAAGTTTGGCATTATGCGTTCCCTCCCGCATCACGACCTCACCCTTGACCGCGATGACAAATTCGCCTCTGAGGTTCTTTGCTTTTGAGTGAGCCTCGCCTGCGTCCTCTTCGTTCATTACGACCTGAGTCACGCCATCGCGATCACGCAGGTCGATAAAGGTCAGAACGCCAAAATCGCGCTTTTTCGCCACCCAACCCATGAGAACCACTTTCTTGCCTACGTCGCCCTCGCGCAGTTCGCCGCACGAGTGGGTCCGTTCTAAATTGCCAAGTACATCCAGCATAATACGATCATTGACCGCAGACAGGCTCAGACAAAATGATCACCGTCCGTTACCGATCTGCTCTTCCTCGCTCCCGTCGGAGCATATTCCCCTCAAAATAAAAAAAAACGCCTTTCGAATTGCGACAATCGAAAGGCGGAGCGTTAACTATCAACACTCTCGCCAGTCAATTATTGTTGTCGACAAATCGAACTGCGCTCATATCGAACTTGGATGATACTAGATTTACCTGTAAAAGCGCAAATTTTGTGTCGGTCAGAAAGTCCAGCTAAGCGTCAGCATATAAACAACGCCGACTACCAACAGCACGCCCCCGGCGATAAGCACTTTCCATTTAACGTCGGTCCTGAATACGAGAGCGATACCCATAAAGAACATACTCACGGCAAATAGTACATTTGCCAGCTCAAACTTATCGCCCGTTTCATTTGCTTCGTTTCCGCTCGCAAACGTCTTTTCAGACTGTGCCGTTAGTTCGGTCGCCTTAGCCAGCATTTCCTTTTGATAGCCATCGTCACCGACCAGATCCTTTTCGCTTGCCTTATCGAGTATCTCCGCCTGCAGAGCCTCTTCTTTTTCCTCAGTAGGTGTGTCCGGGTCGTCAACAACCTCCCTTTTTCCTTCGGGCGGCAGGCCGAGGGCCTTGTAACCGGCATCGCTCAACTGACGTGTATACAGGTACGAGGCAGTTTCAAAATTGCTCTTGGCCATTGCCGGATTGCCGCCCGAGTTTAGCCCGTCCTGGATCAGCTTGTAGGCTGTGATGTCGATCTGGGCGTCCTTTGACATCTCGACTATCGCCCGTGCTCGTTCGCTGGCGGCCATCGTGGCTTCGGTGTTGGCTTTTCCGTATGCTTCGGCCTGTTTGCCGTCCCATAATCCCCCTTGAAAACTGGACAACGCAGTGCAGATCGCCGCCAGTCCCAGCAGGATCGCGGCAAAAAACTCAAACCGGTCAACCATTGCTTGCTTTTCTGTTTCTTCGCTAATTCGTCACTCCCCAAAAAATGATTTTTGTTCCAAACAGGATCTCTAAAAATAAAACCTGGCAAAGTAATATAGGATCGGTGCCCCAAATAACAGGCTGTCCAGCCGGTCGAGCAGTCCGCCATGGCCCGGAAGGATCGATGCCGCATCTTTTGTCTTCGAACCGCGTTTCATCGCGCTTTCGCAAAGATCGCCGAGCACACCGACTGCGGCCAATACCATTGCAAGCGGGATCGACCATCGATACGGCAACGCCGAAAAGAACCAAAATGTAGAAAGAGCCGCGAAGGCAGCCGCCGACACGAGCCCCCCGACGAGGCCTTCGACCGTCTTTCCGGGTGAGATGCCCGGAGCCAGTTTGTGCTTGCCGAATGCCCGACCCGCAAAGTAGGCTCCCGCATCGGAACCAAATATCACGAGAAAGAAATATGCCAAAAGGTGCGTCGAGAGGTTTGGTAAATTGTCGAAACCAACTCGTACCGCAACCAAAAAACCGCCGAGAAAGGCAACGTAAAACACGCCGGCCAACGTCACCCCGATGCCGGTGAGCATTTTGGGGAAATCGGCTTGGAACCGAAACATCTGCGAGATGAGAACAGCCGCTATTACCAATGCTATCGTCAGCAGCAAGATGTCCGGCATCCTAGCCGGTGCGTCGAATACAAATCCGACGAAAAGTGCCGCCGACCCGGCGTATCCGATCGCCGCATCTGCCTTCAGCTCGAGCTTCTTCGTCAGCGAATAAAATTCAAAAAGACCCGCCGCCAATGCAAACCCCGCGATCGCCACAAACAGCCATATCGCCTGTGCGAAATACACCGGCAGAATGATCGACGCAATGATTATCGGCAGTGCTATCGCCGCCGTCAGCAGTCGGGTTTTCATAAGATACTCGCGGGTCTGTTCACTTGACGCCGCCAAATCGGCGGTCACGCCTTTGATAATCTATTATGGCTTCGAATATCTGCGGCCGTCTGAAATCCGGAAACAGCACCGGCGTAACATATATCTCGCTGTAAGCGATCTGCCACAACAGAAAATTTGAGATCCGAAACTCTCCGCTTGTCCGGATCATCAGATCGACTTCGGGCAGGCCGTGCGTGTACAAATTGCGGTCAATGTCCGCTTCGCTCAAACTGTCTATCGGCCGCCCCTGTTCCAGGAGTTTGGCGGCGGCAAGGCGAGCCGCCCGAGCGATCTCGGCCCGGCCTCCGTAGTTGAGGGCAACGTTCATCACCATTCCCGTATTTTCCAGCGTCTTTTCGGTTGCCGCAGCTAATTCGCGTTGAACGTCAGGGGCCAGACCTTCGATATTCCCGATCGTCTGAAAGCGGATATTATTGCTATGGACCTGATCAAGCTCATGCCTCAGCACACGTTTGAGCATCGACATCAATCCCGCGACCTCTGATTTCGGCCGCTTCCAGTTTTCGGTCGAAAACGCATACAAAGTAACTGCTTTGACCTCCAAACGGGCACACGTGTCGATTATCGCCTTTACCGAGTCGGAACCTGCCCGATGGCCGAATATCCGCGGCTTGCCCCGACGCTTTGCCCAACGTCCGTTGCCGTCCATGATAATAGCGATGTGTGCAGGCATGCGTTCGGCATCGATCGCGTCCAGCAATTCGCTTTCAGCCGTATCGGGTTTTACGATGCCCGCAAAATTCTCTTTCATTCCTTAATGATCGATGAGGTTCCCCTGACCTTCAAAATTCCCGCCTTTCGACCCTGACCATCGCATTCCGGTTGATGGTTCCGTAGATATGCGGGTAGATCTCGCCGCCGGTCGAGGGTTCTTCGACCAGCTTTGTTCCCAACTGTTCCGTCTCAAGCTCGAGGATCACCAACTCCTCAGCACCGGCGTAATAACGCCCGATGACGTTGTCCAGCTGATGTTCGTAACTGCAATGGATAAAGCCCTCGTCCGCCAAACTCGCGGCCGCGTACTCATCGCCGTCAAACGCATCCCAATCGACCGGCAATACGATGTGAAAAATTCGCATTTAATCGTAATCTACGCGCATCAGCGTCAATCCGTGCGCCGGTGCGGTTTTGCCCGCAAGCTCTCTGTGTCCCGTGATTATTGCTGTCTGAATTGTATCAGAATCCTTAACGCCATGCCCGACCTCGAGCATGGTGCCGACGATCGAACGGACCATATACCGCAGAAAACCCGGGGCCGTGATCCGAAACACGATGAGCGACGCCTGCGCACGTTCGTCCCACGTTGATTCGACGGTAAAATCGACCACTGTCCTCACGCGATTTTCACCATCCGCCTGAGCTGATGAGAATGCGGTCCAATCGTGTTCGCCGAGAAATAAACGGGCGACCTCGTTCATCCGACCGACATCGAGCGGCCGGACCTCATGGTGAGCATACCGCCGCCAGAATGGCGAGATCACCGGAGCGTTGACGACCCGATATACATAGGTCTTCATTTTTGCCGAAAATCGGGCGTGAAATTCGTCCGGGGCGACCTCTGCCTTCATAATACGAATGTCGCGCCAGAGATTGCCGTTGATGGCGTTCTTGAGCTTTTCCGGAGTAAATCCGCGGTTCATGCGCAGATTTGCGACCTGTCCTTCGGCGTGAACGCCCGCATCGGTACGGCCCGAGCCGATGACCTTTACCTCGGCGTCCTCAAGCATACTTGTTACGCGCTCGAGTTCGCCTTGTATCGATCGTGCGTTTTCCTGCACCTGCCATCCGTGAAAGTCGGTGCCGTCGTATTGGATCAGGAGCTTATAGTTCATCGCTTGTACAACATTTCAAACCGTTCGCAGCAGATCAGGGACCGTTCGCCGAACTCTATCCCCAATTCGGCCGCCTCGCGCGAAAAGTAATTACTATGTACTTCCCGCCAATATTCCAACGAACGGTCGCCTTCGCCCTCGTCAAATGCAAACTGCGCATCGACCTCACAAAACGGAACATGTCGGATCTCGCTCGTGCGGATCACACATTTCGGATGACCCGGATGATCGGTCACCACGCTATAACCGCCGGGTTGCGGAGCCTCGTCCGGCAACCGTTCGTTGACGGCAACAAGGCTTGCCGTGGCCCGTTTGCGGCCGTCGATCACCAATTGGGCGAGTTCCTCGGCCATCTCGGCGGTATTTCCGAAATACCACGTTTGATACGGCTTATCGAAAGGCGTTCCGCTAGCCGCACAAAACTCTTCCCAAAACCGCGCCGCTTCCTTGTTCAGTTCCTTCATCGGCCGGTTGCCATCCATTTGTCGATCGTCGCGGCGAATCTCGCCGGGGCTCCGGGATCCATTCGCAAATACAACGCGGGTTCGATCAGCTCTAATTCCATCAGGACAAATCTGCCGTCCGCGTCGAGCACCAGATCGACCCGCGCATATAACAGTTTGCGGCCGATCGCCGAGATCGCCTTATCGGCGGCGCCAAGGATCTCCGCACTTGGTTCAATACCATTGATGATCCCGCCATGTTCCTCCTGGACCCGGAAATCATCCGCTTTTGGCGACTTGAGGATCGTATGGCTATATTCTCCGCCGAAATAGAATACCGAATACTCGCCTGTCTCAACTATCGATGAAAGAAATGGCTGAACCATAAACGGCCGGCCGGTAAAAACGCCCTCAAGTTCCGGGTCATATTCCGTGATGCGATATGTGTGCATCGCCGTCGCGCTGACGGTCGGTTTGATGATCAGTTCGTCGGAACAGAGGTCGGCGGTCCAACGATAGAACGAACGCATGTCATAACTTCCGTCCCATATCGTTGGAACGACCGGCACACCGCGAGCTTCCATTTCGCGAAGATACCGCTTATCGAGATTCCACTTGACTATTTCGAGCGGATTCTCGAGCCTGGCCCGGGAATGGTCGATCACATCCAGTATCTTGAGGAACTCGTCCGGGCGTTGTTGATAATCCCAGGTCGTCCTAAGCACCGCGAGTTCGAATTCGTCCCAATCCGCTGTCGGGTCGCTCCAGGAAACGGTCGAAACCTCCCAACCAAACTCTGACAGTGGCCCCATCGCAAGATCATCGTCGGCGACATAGTGGGCCATGTCGTCCATCGACAAAAAGCAGCACTTTCGACTCATTTGGATGCCACCGTCCTGCTCCCGGGTTTCACCGCCTCGATGCCGAGTGCGCACATTGGACATACATCGGCTGAATAGCTCGGCACGTCTAATCTTACAAGTTCGGCACGCGGGACTCCGACATCCGCCAAACCGTTTGACCGGTCGATTATCGACGCGGCCGCGACGACCTTACCGCCATTTGATTCAAGTGCCGCGATGCACTCGCGAGTCGAGCCGCCGGTCGTTATCACGTCTTCGACGACCAATATACGTTCTCCGGGCTTTATCGAAAAGCCCCTACGGACCGTCATTTCGCCGGCCTGCCGCTCGGTCCAAATAAACCTTACGTTCAAGGCGGCCGCAGTCGCAAAGCCAATGATCAAGCCGCCGATCGCCGGCGACGCGACCGTGTCGATGCCGTCATCCACGTACCTCTCGGCGATCAGATGTCCGAATCGGGCCGCATCCGGCGGATATTGCAGGGCCAGAGCACACTGCAGGTACTTCGGGCTGTGCAGCCCGCTGGACAAAATAAAATGCCCTTCGAGCAGAGCATCCGTGTTTGAAAAGTGTTCGAGGATCTCGGTCATTATTCGTTTGGTTTTACGCTCGGCTGATTAACGGCTAAAATCAAGTATAGATGACACCGTATCCTAACTTAATTTCCGAGTCATTGCTAATAAGCGAAACCGTCTCGCTGCTGCGTTCCTTCGGCGGCCGGGCTTCGGCTGTTAGCGTGGTCGATTTTGTGATGCGGATCAGAAAGCCCAACCCAAACCTTGCAAAAATGTTGGTCGCCGACCTAATTGAGCGAGACCCGAGGCTTTCGCTAAACGGTGACATGGTTGAACTTGAACTCGACGGTTACGAAAACCGCGAGATCGCATCGACGGACTTTGTCGTGTTTGACCTTGAGACGACCGGAGCCAAGGCTCCGCCCTGCCGTATCACCGAGATCGGGGCTTATCGCGTCCGCGATGGACAAGTGACCGAAGAGTTCCAAACGCTCGTCAACCCTGAGTCACCGATCCCTCCGTTCATCACCGGGTTGACCGGGATCAGTGACGAAATGGTCAAGGACGCTCCTGTATTTGCCGATGTAGTTCACGATCTCTTGGGCTTTATCGGCGATTCTGTGCTTGTTGCCCATAATTCTGCATTTGATATGCGATTTCTCAATTACGAGATCGGCTTGATATTTCAGGATTATCGTATTGCCAACCCTTGCCTTTGCACCGTGCAGCTATCGCGAAAACTGCTTCCGGACATCGTTAATCACAAGCTAAAAACGGTCGCCGAGCACTATTCGATCGATCTGGTCAATCACCATCGGGCAAGCGCCGATGCGTACGCAACGGCCCATATCTTTGTAAATCTTCTGACCCGTCTCAATGACGACGGGGTCAGGGACCTGGCGGCAGTCCGGGACCTCAGCAATAGAAAAAGTAAATATGCTAGACCAACGTGATCCCGAGGGGATAAATAACCAGGGCCTCGACATCAGGCCGACACCGCGTGCCGAGATGGACCTTTTTCCGCTCGACAGTTTTCCCTATGAATTTCCGGGCCGGGAGATCTGGATCGAATTCGATATTCCCGAATTTACCGCAATTTGTCCATTCTCGGACTTTCCCGATTTTGGCGTGATCCGGCTCAAGTACGTCCCGAATAAGCTGTGTGTCGAGCTCAAGAGCCTCAAACTGTATATCAACTCGTTTCGAAGCGTCAAGATCTTTCACGAACACGTGGTGAACCTGATACTCGAGGATTTTATTGCGGCATGTGACCCGCTGCGCGTCGAGATCGAAGGCGATTATAACGTGCGCGGCAATATCAAGACCGTCGTCCGCGCAAGCTATACGAGGCCTGCCTAGTGTTCGGCCGCTGCCCGGTCGAGCCGCATATGGCGCGTACAGGCGCTTTCCACCCGATCGTCGACATCCGAACGCACTTTTTCTTCGTCGGCGAGATTTGCGTTTGTGATCTCTGACACGATCAGAAACTTGGCCTTTTCGAGTAATGTCTGCTCGCGAAAGGATAGCCGCTTTTCATGGCTGAGATAGGTGAGCTGTTTGAGCACGTCGGCAGTCGCAAAGATATCGCCCGACTGGAGTTTGTCCATAAACGCCCGCGAGCGCGTTTTCCAGTTGCACGTCACTTCTTCAAAATCCTCGGACAAACGCTTGATCAACCGGCGGCACTCGTTGGACGAGATAATAGGTCGAAGGCCCACACTTCGCGCATTTGCGGTCGGCACACAGATCGTCGAATTGTCGCCGACCACGCGTAAAAGGTACACGCTCACCGGGTGGTTTCCGATCTCGCGCGTATTGATCGACTCGACCACGCAAACCCCCTGACCGGGGTAGGCCACTTTCTGGCCGATTTCGAGTTCCATGGCCAATTTCTCCCTGGATTGAAGGGTGAGAAGCCGTCGCGAAAGTGAGGCCTAAGCAAAGCCGTGCCTTCTGCGATAATTAACATTCAATATAAGGCCAGTATAGCACGTTCAGCCGAGGTTGTGAACAGATTTTTTTGGCCCGACAGTCGCTAGTTAGCCGGCAACTCGATACTGAACGTCGTGCCTTCGCTGAGGGTCGATGCCACCGAAACCTCGCCGCCCTGGAGTCGGCCGAGGTGCTTGACGATCGCAAGCCCGAGCCCGGTTCCGCCGATCTCGCGCGAACGGGCACGGTCAACCCGATAAAACCGTTCAAAAATGCGGCCAAGGTGTTCGGGCAGAATGCCCTCGCCGGTATCTTTGACCCTGATAATGTAAACGCTGCCGGCGCGTTCGAAAGACGTTGTCACCGTCCCGCCGCGTCGGTTGAACTTGATCGCGTTGTCGATCAGGTTGATGAGCATTTGTTCGAGCCTTACGCTGTCGGCCGGTACGAGCGCATCTTGCGGGATCAGATTTACGAGTTCCACGCCAAATTCATTGGCCTTGGCGGTCAGGTTGGTATAGATCTCAGCGGTCATTTCGCCAACACGGACAGGCCGCTTTTCGATCGTCACCTTGCCCGATTCGATCATCGACAATTCGAGAATGTCGGCGATCAGGCTGTTCATCCGTTCGGCATTACGACGAATGACGCCCAGAAAACGCCGGCTGTTCTCAACATCGTCCAGAGCGCCGTCTTCGAGCGTCTCAACAAACGCCAGGATCGATGTCAGCGGCGTTCGAAGCTCATGTGAAATGTTAGACAAAAATTCCTGGCGGACGGATTCGAGACGCTCGATCTGAGTTTTGTCGTAGAAAAACCCGATCGCCTGCGTGCGCCCGTCGATCTCGAGCGGGGCGATGTGGACGTCAAACGTTCGACGTTCTGCTCCGATCAATTCGAGGCGGACGTCTGACGAGAAACGTTCGCCGATAGCTCGTCGATACGCCTCGTGGACATCGAGGTCGCGAATCACTTCGCTCAAGCGGCGTTGTTCAAGTTCGATGCCGGGCCGGCCGAAGACCATTGCCGCCGAGGCGTTACAACTGGCGATCCGCAGGTCGCTGTCGACGATCAGAACGCACTCGCGTGTCGTGTCGATAAGTCTCTGGAGTATTTCTGACGATCCCGCCGAGACGGCCGCCGCCACAGTAACTTCGCTCATTTACTTCCAACAAAACGATAGCCTATGCCCACAACCGTTTCAACGCAGCCGCTGCACTCGCCGAGCTTTTGGCGAAGCCGGCGAATATGCACATCCAGCGTTCGCGTGTCACCGAAATAACTATATCCCCAGACGTTATCGAGCAGCTGCTGACGGGCGGCGACGCGTCCCGTATTCTTGATCAGATGCTCGAGCAAGGCAAACTCCTTGCGGGTAAGCTTGATGTCCTTGCCTGCGCAAGTGACACGCATATCAGCAAAATCCACCGTGAGATTTTCGTCCGAATATTTCGTTGCCGATTCCTTTGCTGCACGCCTGAGTACGGCCCTGACGCGTGCAATCACCTCTTTTATGGAAAAAGGCTTGACGATATAGTCATCGGCGCCGATATCGAGCCCCGCGATCTTGTCGCCCTCGGCAGCCTTTGCCGTGAGCATTATTATCGGGGTCTTTTCCGTCAAAGATTCGCGGCGCAATCGGCGGCATAGTTCCATTCCGGTCATTCCGGGCAGCATCAGGTCGAGAATTATCAGCGACGGCGTGTGCTTTTCGTCGATCGCCAGCCGCAGCCCCTTTTCGCCCGACTCGGCAATTACGGGTCGAAAGCCCTCGCGCCGCAGGTTGTATTCCAGACTTTCGGCAATGTCGGCGTCATCTTCGACGATCAGAATGGTTTGCATCTTGTTAGTAGATTCTATTCGATTTTCGGGCTGTCGGCGCTATCGTATGCTCCCAACCTTAATAGCGTATGAACGGAATGTTACGAAGATGTTAAATGTTGCGGCAGATGCGGGCCGCCGCCGCGTTCAACCATCCATCAACTGCCTCGGACGTAACACGCATGCGAGCCGGCTCGTACCGATACCGATGTCGGACCATTTTTCGTTGTTCAGTTCGATGATGGCGATCGCGGCGGTCGGCATCGGCTCGACGACGCTGGTCAGATAATAGATCAGGCCTTCCATACCGGGGTTGTGACCGATCAGCATTGCCGAGTCATAACGGTCGTCCAACGCCGATATGATCTCAACGAGCCGGCCGGCCGGAGCCTCGTAAATGCCAATATCTGTCGCGGCAACGCCGTCAAAACCGGCGGCCGCACAAAACAACTCTTGGGTCTGACGCGCGCGTTCGGCAGTCGAACAAACGATGATCTCAGGCAGGAGACTGCGTTCGCGCGCAAGGCTGCCCATAAATACGGCGGCTCTGATGCCGCGATCGTTCAACGGCCGGTCAAAGTCGGCGATGCCGGCATTTTCCCAACTCGATTTTGCGTGACGCATCAGATACAGCGTTTTCATCGTTGCGATGATTTTAGACCAACGCGGCGAATATCACCACCAAATTCTAAACGGTTCGACTGACCGAGGATCAGGTAAATTCGGCACTTGGTTGTGGGGTATCGACCGTTCATTGAGTTAGAATTGTGCCTATCTGCCGCAGGAAATAGCATCGAATGGAGATGAACGCCCTCAATGCCGCTTTGCTCGTCAATCTGATCGGTTTTACGGTCGGCGTGGCGTTGTACGGTCTGGTGGCCGCAATGGTCGTTCGGCATCGGTCAAGATCAAAGCCGGCCAGTGTCGATCTGCTGTTGCTGACGACTGCCGGTCTGGGCTTGTTGTGGAATCTCGGCGAGCTCTACTCGTTCATTCAGAAGGACTTCGCGCTGACCGGAATTTCACCCTGGCTTGCCGCGATATCATTTTCTGCGCTTGGTTTTTTGCCATCGGTTGTCGTCCACTCGGCACAGGCCGATGACGAGGGAACGCACTGGCTGACGTACGCTGCGTACACGCTGAGCCTTCTGGCGGCGGGACTGCACTTTTACTCGGCGGCAGCCGGTAATGCCGTTCCGTCTGATCTCGCCTTACAGGCGCAAACGATCGGGGCGGTCGCGTTGGCAAGCGGGCTCTTGCTGTTCAACCTCAAGCAAACGCTGGAGAAAAAAACGATCTGGGCCAGTGCCCTGCTCGTCTTCGCGGTCTCCGCACTACACCTGAGCGGCGATCGCGAGGGCAACTCGTGGCTGATCGAGTTGATCGCGCATCAGGCGTCGCTGCCGCTGGCGTTGACGATCCTATATCAAAATTACAGGTTTGCTTTCGCTGACCTTTTCTTAAAGCGTGCTATCTCACTGATACTGCTTTCCCTGACGGCCTTTGGGCTTTACGTCGCGGTCGCTGCTCCGCTATTGCGCTATCACGAAACGCACGATCGCGACGACGCGTCGGCGATCAGCCTTATCCTAACGCTTTGGATCGCGACCGCGCTTGTCTATCCGGCGTTATATCGGCTGGCGACATGGCTCGTCGATACGGTAATACTGCATCGCGGCGATTACGCCGAGTTGCAGGCGGACATTTCGGCTGAGATCGAATCGATCGATACTGCCGAGGCTATACTCAGCCGCGTCTGCGAACGTGTCGGCGGCGGCCTGACGGCCGGAACTTCGCGTTGGTCGCCTGTACTGATCAAGGAATCGGATCTCGCCTTTGTCGATGTCGGATTTACGCCAAACGAAGCCCGGATCTTTGTTCCGACGGCTGAATCACCGTTTTTCGAGATCCGTTTGGGCGAGTTCTACGGCGGTCGGCGGCTGCTCTCCGACGAGGTCGCTACGCTTGAGGCGATATCGTTGATCACGGCACGGCGGATCGACGCGGTCAGGGTGACGAAAGAGCGTTATGAGCAAGAGTTTCGACAACAGGAATTTGCCAAGCTCGCGGCCGAGGCACGCCTGACGGCCCTGCGGGCACAGCTCGATCCGCACTTTTTGTTCAATTCGCTGACGACGATAGGCTATCTGATCAAGGCAGACCCGGATAAGGCGTTCGACACTCTGCTGCGTCTGACCCAGCTTTTACGCGGAGTATTAAACTCAAACAGCGAATTTTGTCCGCTCGGTGACGAGATGCGGCTGATCGAAAGCTATCTCGAGATCGAAAGAGCTCGGTTTGAGGAACGATTGACCGTTGAGATAGATGTGCCGGACGAACTGCGGCGGATCGAGGTACCGGCACTCATATTGCAGCCGTTGGTCGAAAACGCCGTCAAGCACGGTATTTCTGAAAACAAAAACGGCGGTACGATACGTATAACGGCGTGCCGAGGCGAAATTGACGGACGCCCGTCGCTCAAGCTCACGGTTTGCGATACGGGGGCCGGCAGCGGAGCCGGGAAACGCGGCGAGTCGAGCGGTTTAGGGCTGCGCAACATTCGCGAACGGCTTGCTGTCTATTATGGCGACAGAGCCAGCCTGACCTTTACTAGCGACCCCGCCAACGGCACGGCCGTTGAGGTCGAGTTTCCGGCCGATCGCCGGATCAGCACAGAAAGTGATGAATAAACTCCGAGTAATAATTGCTGACGACGAACGCCCGGCACGCGAGTTCCTAAAATCGGTCCTTCGCGAATTTGAGAACGTCGAGATCGTCGGCGAGGCCGAAAATGGCGCCGACGCGGTCGAAATTATCAAGGCGGTCAAACCCGATCTGGCCTTTCTCGATCTTAAAATGCCGGAAATGTCGGGCCTCGAAGCTGTTCGGCTGCTCCGCAAGACTCAAATGCCGCAGGTCGCCTTTGTGACCGCCCATGACGAATTTGCTGTTCAGGCGTTTGAGGTAAATGCCGTGGATTATCTTCTCAAGCCTGTTGAGCGTGCCCGAATTGCCGAGACGATAGCCCGTGCGGCAGAGCGGCTCGAACAGGAGGACTGGCGAAGCGTCGAGGCCGAGAAGATAAAGCGCGTTGCCGGAGCGTATGCCGACGCTGAGCGACATACCCTGATCGAACGCATTCCGGTACGGCAACGCGACGACATCGTGCTGATCCCTGTCGCTGAGGTCGCCTCGATCACCGCTGACGGCGAACTGCTGCATATCGTTACCGCCGCCGGTAAAAAATATGTTATCAATCACCGGCTTAAGGACCTCGAATTGCGGCTCGACCCCGAAGCCTTTGTACGCCTTTCGCGCGGTTGTCTTGCCAATCTCGCAATGATCCGCACGATCCACCCGATGCCCGGCGGCACATACCTGGTCTCGCTACTAAACGGTGAAAAGCACGCATCGAGCCGTCTTCAGTCCAAGATCCTGAGAAACAAGGTACTTAAGATCTAGTGGTTCAAAACCGCCGTTCATTCCGACTTCTCGACCGTTCGTTAAAAAAATGTTGAAAAGGAGCGGCAAAGTACTGAGAATCTCGAAGACTCGGTCTTAGCCGAGTCATTTCCTTGAAAGCCAAAAGCTGCACGAGGAAGGAGGAACCGTCGGGAAGCGGTTCCTCCCCAATGATAAAGGGTCCAAAGTGAATTCACACCATGGACCCCAAACCTCGGGAAGAACCAATACAACAAGCTGCAGAATACAGGAAAAGTTACTCGAACATTCCTTTGACGAACGTCACAACAGTATGAAACAAGCAAGTGCATTGCGTGCCGTCTCCACACTCTTTACTGGGCGTGAAGTGGCCCTTTTTGTCAACGCAATTTCTGCCGGTTTGCGGATTATTTAGAACATCCGCAGCACTGACAATACCTACAAACGAAAACGCGATCACTAAAGTGAGCAGCGTCGCCGATAGATATCTTTTCATATAGGAATTCTCCTGAAATCAAATGGTGCTCTTTGAAAGACCCGGGAAGAATTGCCGCCAGCACCTACGAGGCTGCAAAAGTCGATTCAGAGCTGATAATATACCGATTATTTTGTTTGTACAACCATTTATCGGGTTGCGACTTAGTTGATCCAAGATAGCTATGCAGAACTTTTTGAAATGGATGTCTCGATTGACCGCGATCTTTCTCGCGGGTGTGGTTGCGATCCTTTTGCTATCGGGCACAAATGTCGTGTCAATCGGCACAGTGCTTGTTGCCGTCCTCCTCGGTCTAGCAAGTCAAATTGGCCTTTTCGTCTCGCCATCGGCAGTTGACTGGAGCGCCGGTTTGAAAAAGACCGTCTTTGTTTCGATGCTGCCATCTGTCTTTTGGCTGATACGGCAGGCCTACTCCGACGGGGTCAACGTCTATCGACTCTCCACATCCGGATCAAATGATGAGATATTGGAGCATGTACTCGAATTGCTGTTCGTCGGGGCTCTCCTCGTCCTATATTTTGTTCAATCGATAAGACTGTCCGCCGAATTCCTTGTCAAGCCGGCGGTCGCCCGCATTGACACATCTGAGTAACCCGCTAATGCGACTTTCAGCCAACTTATGGACGCAAAAGCTCCACTCGTTGAATAAATAAGGCGTGCTTCATTGATTTCTGTCAACCTGACGAATTCGGCAACCTAGGCTATTTAGTTGAGGCACGTAAATGCACATCAGGTATTATTCGCAACAGATTTTTTCGATATTGGATCGGACCGGAGCAACGGTTCCTTGGGTTTGCGCTGTTCATTGTCTTTTAATGCCAATCGCTGCCTCGTTTCTTCCCATATTCGGCATCTCGTTTTTTGCCGATGAAGGATTTGAAGTGGTTTTTATCGGAATGTCTTTGTTGATCGCCGCGATCAGCCTTTTGCCCGGCTACGTCCGACATCACCGAAAATTACAGGTCCTGATCCTCTTTACTGTCGGAATAATTCTTGTCATTCTCGCCGACATTCTGTTCGGGAGCAACCTATTCGGGAAATCAGTCCTGATCTTAGTCGGCGCGATGATGATAACCGGGTCACATACCCTGAATCGCCGATTTTGCCGAGCGTGTTATCTGTGTGAAAAGCCTTAGCCGCTTGTTTGTATGAGAGAACAGTCCATTCGACTAAAATACCATTCATTGAAAAGACATTTACTATGTGCTCCAAAAACTGTTTGCTTAAGCTTTAACGCTTTTCTCTAGAGGTTTGAATAAAAAACAATCATGTCCAAGTACTTGAAGGCAATTTTCTTAGTTTTAGTTTTTTCAGTAGCCGGATTTGCACAAGCAAACGGCAAGATCAGCGGTAAAGTCACCAGCCAGATCAACTCACTTCCGGTCGCAAACGTATCGATTCAGATCACACAACTTAAGCTGTCGGTCGAAACGGACGATCAGGGTGGATATGAGTTTAGCAACATACCTCCGGGTAGATACACGTTGGTCACACACGTTGACGGCTTTGCCGATCAGGTACAGAACATTGTTCTTGTCGCCGGGGCAAACGGGGTTGCCGACTTTTCGCTCAGTATCAACGCGTTACAGGCTCAGGTGACCGTAACTGCCAGCGGTTCTGAAGAGTCGGTATTTGAGTCATTTCAATCCGTAAATGCGATCGGGTCGACACGCATTCTGGAACAGGCAAGCACATCGGTCGGCGAAGTGATCGAACGTGAGGCTGGCGTAGGCAAACGCTCATTCGGTCCGGGAACGTCCCGGCCGGTGATCCGCGGTTTCGACGGTGACCGCGTGCTGGTATTGCAGGACGGAGCCCGCAATGGTTCGGTCGCATCTCAATCCGGCGATCACGGGGAACCGATCGACACGATGAACCTCGAACGATTGGAGGTGATAAAGGGACCGGCCACACTTCTGTATGGGTCAAATGCGATCGGCGGTGTTGTTAATGCCGTCACCTCAGATGAAGGCGATGCTCACCCCGGGATACGCGGCTATTTAAGCGGACTGGGAGCGACGAATAATAAACAGGGCGGTCTCTCGGGCGGCGTCGAATATGGCTTCAAAAAGCTCCTGCTTAACATCAACGCTAACACGATGCGCGAGGGCGATTTCAAAACTCCGCTCGGCCCCATTCCAAATTCGGCAGCAAAGTCGTACGGCGGCGGAACGAGTCTCGGCTATTTCGCGGACAAAGGGTTTATTGTCGGGTCCTTCGGTGTAGACCGTCGTCGTTATGGCATACCGTATGCTCCGCTATTTGAGGCGGGCGAATTGCTAAGCGACGGCAACGGCAACCCGTGCACACTGACTCCGACCTTTGGTCCGGCGACTTGCCAATATGATATCGAATACATTAAGGCAAGGTTTGCGGACACCCTGCCGGACGTACCCGACGAGGCGATCGACATTCGGATGCGGCGAAATAACTACCGCGTCAAGGGCGGATTTCGTGATCTAAAAGGAGCGATCCAGCAGGGCAATTTCTACGTCGACTTTACAAAATATCGTCACGAAGAAATTGAAACAGCCGGTGGTATTGATACGACAGCGACCAATTTCTTTAACGACACGCTATCGTACAGAGCCTCGTTTCAGCAGGCTAAATATAAGAACCTTTCAGGACAATTCGGCTTTGACGGCTTTAACCGAAGCTATCTGACCGAAGGGGCCGAGCAGCTCGTTGACGGGCGAGTGCGGCATAATAACTTCTCGGTGTTTGGCTTGCAGGAGCTGACGTTTGACCGAGTATCATTTCAATTTGGCGGCCGGGTTGAGACCAATCGATATGATCCGGCAAATAAGGCACTCTACTCGGCCCGCAATTTCACCGGATTCTCGGGTGCCGCGGCAGCTCGAATCCGACTTTGGGAGGGTGCGGCGTTCATTGCCAGCTTCAACAGCGCATATCGTGCCCCGGCTCTCGAAGAACTTTACAACGAAGGCCCGCACGTCGGCACCGTGACGTTTGAGATCGGAGATCAAGATCTAAAGCGCGAGCGGTCGACCGGCATCGAATTCAGCCTTAGACAGCAGATCAAGCGATTTAGGCTCAACGGCAGTTTTTATAATTACAATATAGACAATTTCGTATTTCTCCGCCCCGAGGATGCCGACGGTGATGGAAATATCGATGTCGACGATAATCTGCCGGTCGCAGCTTATACGCAGGATAAAGCTCGCTTCATGGGCGTCGACCTTTCGGCTGATGTGGATATTACGGACTGGCTGGGAGCATTCGTTTCGGCAGACGTGGTAAATGCCAAACTCACCGCAAGTCAGATCCAACTTCCGCGAATACCGCCCGGAAGGGTCCGTGCTGGTGTAGAATTTAGATACAAAGGCCTTTCGGTCCGTCCCGAAGCGATCTTCACCGTGCCGCGAAAACAGCTTGACGTTTTCCCTTTGGAAACCACAACGGCCGGCTACGGACTGTTCAATATCAACGCATCTTACACCATCGCTCAAAAGCACGCGGCCCACACGTTTTCGGTGGGCACAACAAACCTCGGCGACCGGTTGTATCGCAATCACCTTTCGTTTATCAAGGATCTCGCTCCGGAGCAAGGCCGAAACTTTCGCTTCAGCTATTCCGTGAGGTTCTTTTAGTTAGATTGGAGGAAAACAAAGAAAGAAAAGCCTTGTTCCTAACGGAGCAGGGCTTTTTTCCTGGTCGTACTTAGCCAAGGCTACGAAACCGGTGTTTGTTTTTGCTACGGCGGTTCATCCAAGATCAATTTATCTTAATCGATCAAAAAGCGGAGACTGAGCGTGCCGTGATATTGATTCACGAGTGATGGGGCCTCAGTGACCACATCAAGGACATTTCGCCCGAGATCGGCCGCGGAGTGCGTGTGAGTTATACGTTGAGATATTTCTGATCTGACTTGTTTGATAGATCATAAAGGCCCGGCACCGTTTTGTGCCGGGCCTTTTTTTGCTTTCACTTTTGAGGAAAATCTGATAAGTTTCTCGTCAAAATTAGACATCTCCTGTTTGTCGCTCGTCCCATGAATTTTGAACAATATGTTTCGCTGATCCGCCGGCTTGAAGATTACGCATCCTCAAATCCGAGCTCCTATCAATATCGGGTTTACGGGTTGGCGATGCTCGGATACCTATATTTTATAGGGCTGATTTCTCTTTTCACGCTGCCGATCGGAATCGTTGTCGCCGGGTTGATCCTCGCTCCCGGTGAAACTCTCCGTGTCCTCTTAATGGCCGCCAAATTGTGGTGGATCATAATACCCGGTATCGGCGTATTTTTTGGCTTTCTGGGAGGCGCCATTCGCTCGATCTTTGCAAAAGTACCTGAACCCGAGGGTCTCTCGATCGAACGTACCGCAGCTCCCGAACTGTTCGATTTTGTCGCCGATACATCCAAGGCTCTCGCCACACAAAGTCCGAAGCGAGTTCAGATCACTGATGAATTTAACGCCTCGGTGGTAACATTGCCGCGGTTCGGTATTTTTGGCCGAAAGGTCTATTTACGGCTTGGCCTCCCGCTCATGAGGGCTCTATCGCCTGAGCAGTTTAAGGCTGTGATCGCGCATGAATTGGGCCACGTTTCGGGCAGAAACGGTGCTTTTGGTAAATGGGCGTTTCAAGTGCAGGAAGCGTGGGATCGATTCATTCAGTCGCAGGAAGCGGCGGATAACAGATTCGCGTCGCTGTATGAACGCTTCGTTAAATGGTATTTCCCGTATTTTTCCGCTTATTCATTTGTCTTGATGCGTGAGAATGAGAAAGAAGCTGATCAAGACGCGGTTAGATTGGCGGGCTCAAAACATTTGGGCGAAGCACTGATCGCTCTTCACACCCGCGACACCGAACTGCAAGAAAATTTCTGGAAGGCGGTCCATCAGGAGAATCTTGAAAATCCCGATCCATCCCCGCGTCTCTTTTCCCGAATGTTGGGAGCGATGACGTTCGTCAACCGCGAACGTGAGCGCCTAACGCTCGAAAAGGCGGTTTCTGTTCCAACGGATTACGGTGACACACATCCGTCTCTCAGCGATCGGCTTCGCCTGATAGGCTATTGGGATGGCTCTGACCTGCCAACCTTACCGACCGTTCCGGATCAGAACGCAGCCGAAGTATTTCTCGGGAACTCAGCAGATGCGTTTGCCGCCAGTTTTGATGAATCCTGGGATGAAAAGGCGGCAAAAGACTGGAAGACGCGTTACGACCATTTTCAGGAATCACAAAAGCGGCTTGATGAGCTTGATACTAAAGCTAAGAGTGAGGATCTGACCGACGAAGAAATGGTCGAGATCGCGTTGCGCATCGCTGAAAAGCAAAGCCCCGAAATTGCTCTGCCCACACTTGAAAGCGCCGCCGAAAAATACCCTGAGAGTGCGCTCGTGAAATACAATTTGGCCGGAGTTCGGCTGGCACTCGGAGACGAACGCGGTATCGCAGACGCTGAGCTTGCAATAGAACTTGACGAGAGTTACCGTCTCGCAGGAAGTGAGTTGATCTTTGAGTACCTTCGCGGCAAGGGTCGAATAGACGAAGCTAAAAAATACGCCAACACCGCGGAGAGGCAATATGAGATGCTCGGCCTTGCGCAAAAGGAACGCGACACGGTGCAGCCGGGAGACAATTTCGAACCTCACTCATTGCCGCAAGATCTGATCGATCTTATACCGGTAAAACTCGGAACTTTCGAGGAGATCACGGCCGTCTATCTCGTCAAAAAGGTCGTCCAGTATTTTCAGGAAATACCTATGCACGTTATGTTCATCGATGTTCGGCCGACCAAAACGTTCAATAGGGCCGGCGATCTGAGTCCTTCCGAGATATTAAAGATCGTGACGGATCGGTTTGGCGACACCGAGATCAATTTCTTTGCCGTACTTGTGACCCAGTTAGCTGCACTTAAACCACACCTCGAGAAGATCGAGGGGGCCAAGGTATTTAGTCGAGGTCATTGATACGATGTCGGCAGCTTATCTCATTCCAGGCCGGTTTCAGGTATAATCGTCTATTGGTTCGCAGCCAATTTATCGGAGGGGTTTTATGACTACCAAAACAGAATCGTTGTCGTTCGAGACGGCCGGCGGGTCGACCACGGCGTTCGTAGCCATGCCGGAAGGCGAGACTGAGCGTGCGGTGATATTGATCCATGAATGGTGGGGGCTCAATGACCACATCAAGGACATTGCCGAACGATATGCTGCCGAAGGGTTTATAGCGATCGCACCCGATCTGTACCGCGGCGTTATCGCGTCCAATCCCGACGAGGCCTCAAAGATGATGCATGGACTCGCGATCGAGGATGGCCTCGACACTATCCGAAACACCATCGGTGCCGCCGGCATCGGATACGGCATCACACATTTTGGCATCTCGGGATATTGTATGGGCGGGACGTTTGCATTGAGGGCGGCCTGCGAACTTGAGGGCATCAGTGCCGCCGCTCCATTCTATGGCGACATACCCGATGACGACATCCTGCAAAAACTGAAGACACCGACCATCTTTGTATCCGGCAAGCGCGACGCGTGGATCAATACTGAAAAGATCGCGGCACTTGAGGACGCTGTCGAGCGGTTTGAGCTGCCGCTGACCTCGGTCAAGTATGACGCTGATCACGCGTTCTTTAACAACACCCGGCCTGAGGTTTATGACGAGACGGCGGCACGTGACGCGTGGGCACTGGTGACCGGTTTTTTTCGGGACAAACTTTAGGAACGCATCGCAGCAGTATTTACCTGGAAAGGCCGGCAGCGTGACTTAACACGTGCCGGCCTTTTTGAAGTTCGTCATAAATGGTCAACGTTGAATAGCCTGCGAAGGTTCCGGCGGCAACGACGGCATGAATTGGGGCTTAACTCCGGTTTTACGCAACTGTTTCTGCCGGTACATCTTGGCGTCGGCCGCCTCGATCGTGGCCTCGAGCCGTGAGACGTCTTC
This sequence comes from uncultured Chloracidobacterium sp., assembly GCA_937941715.1. Classification (GTDB taxonomy): domain Bacteria; phylum Acidobacteriota; class Blastocatellia; order Pyrinomonadales; family Pyrinomonadaceae; genus OLB17. The sequence goes on from CALDGX010000049.1 coordinate 67,305, forward strand.
AAAATTCTCAAACGCGTGCGAAACGCCGATCGTTAGCGGGTGATTGACGCCCTCGATACGTACATTCGTCAGCATTGCTTCCATCCGCGCGACCCTTTCGTAGGCCACATCGGCATCAAGACCGACCATTATCACAAAAAACTCGTCACCGCCCCAACGGAAGATCAGATCTTCTCCGCGAATGATCTCGCGGATCGCCCGGACGACCGAGCGGATCGCGATGTCGCCGACGGCGTGGCCGTACATATCATTGATGACCTTGAGATTGTCGATATCAAAGAAACCGACACTGCCCGAAGCTTTGTCGTCGCGTGAGCCGTGCCGTTTCAAATACCCGTGAAACGCATGCCGGTTGAGCGCCGTCGTCAGAGGGTCGATATGAGCAAGTTCCTCGAGCTTTTCGTGCGCTTTGCGGAGCTTTTCATTAGCGATCCGGGCATCCGAAAGTACGAGCTCGAGCAGGATGATGACCATTCCAAATCCGAGAAGTATCTGGAGCACGAGATCAACGATCGAATTGAACATCAGGTAATCTGACGGAAATTCGTAAAACTGCCTGAGCGTAAACACCGCAAAGTACTGGACAAAATCGACGATCAGAAGGCCGAGTGCGACCAACATCACCTTCCAGCCGAATGTACCGATCCTGGTCTTCCACAATTCGACGAAAGCGACCGTGAAAAACCCTGACAGAATAAGCGAGTGCAGATTGAAAACGAGGTTAAAGTCGGCCGCCACGAACGGCAGGCTGAATGCGATAACGATGAACGGGAGAAGCAAGATCTCCTGACGTATCGGCATGTCGCCGCTCTCACCGAGGCTGCGGCAACCTGCGACCAGCAGAAATCCAAAAATGTACTCCGTTAAAAAATAGAAGCTGAACAATTGGGTCGAATAATCTTCGTAACTGAAGGCGAGACGCAAACAAAACAACGCAAACGACAAAAAGAGCCACGCATGCGTCCAATGCTTGAGCGCGACCACTTTCAGCGACCGCCGCAGAAACAGCGTCAGTAGCGTGATAAGCGAAACGCCGGCTATTTGGATGATCAAACCTATCTTCGAGTCCATATTGGTCAGGCGGGAATCAGGCGAAAAATGCAATGTGGCGAGAAGGGTTGGGAGCCCGGAAATTGCGGGATATGAGATCCCGCATTACGAGTGTAGTATAAACATTGTTTAATGTCTAGATATTTTTTTGGAGGAACTCGGCAAGCTCCTCCGCCCGCGGCAGTGCGGTACGGGCCCCGAGCGATCGGCATTTGAGGGCGGCGACGGCGTTTGCCATTCGGGCGCTTTCCTCGACCGCCTCACCCGTCAGCAGGCCATACAGCAAGCCGACCCGAAATGCGTCGCCGGCTCCGGTCGTGTCCTGACATCCCCCGGGCACAGCAAATCCGCCGGTTTCGACAAAAGTATCTCCGCAGCGCAGCAGCGAGCCGGCGGCCCCGAGCGTCACTCCTGCAATGCCGCATCCGAAACGCGACTGCATCTCAGTGATGGCGAGACGCGGATCACTAATACCGAGAAAGCGCTCGGGAAACTCGGCCGACGAGATCAGTATGTCAACATTGCTGAGAACATCCTCGACACCGTCAAATACGTTGTCGATATCGATCGACACGATAGTACCGGCGGAACGTGCGGATTTGGCCATACGCAGACATGCTCCGGTATCGTGAGGTGTAAAATGCAGCACTTTAGCCATCGCGGACGCATCGGCCGGGGCTTCATCTGCGGCGTAGCCGAGGCGACCGTCCCTCTGCCATATTACGGTACGTTCGCCCGTCCGCTCGTCGATGATAATAAAGGCGATCTGTGTCCTTGCACCGGCGATGCGTTCGGCAAAGCGCATATCCACGCCTTCGTCGGCCAGCGACGCCCAGCCGATCGCTCCCGCATCGTCGTCGCCAAAGCGCCCCGCGTACGCGGTCGCGAGGCCCAGCCGGGTCAGGCCGGCCATCGTCGTCGCGACCTCGCCGCCGGCCGCCCGGACGTAATTCGTGAGTTCGACCTTCGAATCATATGCCGGATAATGCGGGACTTCGATCAGAAAATCTACGGCGTTTGTGCCGAACCCGATGCAATCAAATCGGGCGTCGGATCGCAGTTCGAATGGAAACTTCATGGTTGACGGTCACCCGATGCCGGCCGCTGTCGGGCCGCGGGATTTTCCCCTTTTAATTCTTGCCAAGTTTATACCTGACAGGATAGATTTATTAAAGGATATCAACTAAGTCTGATATTCGACCATTGTTCCACTTAAACTATTTACTTCCCGGAGATTATCAAGATGCCTACATCAAACTGTCCAGAATGCAGCGAGGACGTTTACGTTGACGCCGACTCGGAACAGGGTGACGTCGTTTCGTGTGACGAGTGCGGTGCCAAACTGGTCGTGGTCGGGTTGGACCCCATTGAACTTGACCTCCAGACCGAGGATGACGATGATCTGGGTCAGTCCGACGATTTTTCGGAATACGGTTACGACGACGATCATTATTGATCAGCGGCTGGCAGATCAGCACGCACCTCGAGTCGGTCACAATGACCGACTAAACGATCAGCTCTCGGTCATTTCGAACGGCGATGTGACCTTCCCACACCCTCACTCTTTGCCCCAAACCCAATAGGTTAGGCGTCTCCGCGAGAGTTTCGGCATTGGCACGGAACTTGAATAAGCAGTTGCGGAGGTGTGTCGGCCGCTTGCCACAGTTGCGGACGATACTTACAACAGCTTGGTTACCCTCCTTTTCGGCGGCCGCTGAAAAGCGATCTGCCCGCAGCGGCCGCCAAAGAAACGTAATGAGATTCTCCGACCTGAAGAAACTGGATCCGCTGCCGAGAGCCATGTGGCTTGTCACGGTAACGCTCGCGGTTGCCGCGGCGGCGGCGGCGGTCTATTACGTTTCGCATTATCGTGGACAGAGGCTCGTGGTCTTGCTGGCCGCGATCTTCGTCGCCACGATCGTCTCAAAGTACGAGTTGAGGCTGCCAAGATCGTCTGTCGAGATCGCAGTGGGTGACATTATTGTGATCTGGGGCGTTTTTTGGCTTGGGGTAAGCGGCGGCGTTCTGCTCGGCGCCGCCGCTTCTATTGCAAAGGCCGGGCGTGACGGCAAATTTACGCTGAAGGGCAAACTTGCGGCGGCCTGCGGCACGCTTGCGGCCGGTGCGGCCGGGCTATCGTACCATTTCATCTACGGCCTCGACCTCTATCGCGAAGAACACCTTTATACCGTCGGTAATCAGGACACGATCATTGTCGGCGCGATATTGATGGCTCTGGTGATCGCGATCGCACGTTTCGCTTTCGAACCACTGACGGCATTTGCCGACAGGAATGGCAGCCGCCGCGCGAATATTGATAACCGCATCGAGAAACGGGCGATCGAGGTCATCCCGGTATTTGTGTTTTCGGTCACACTGGTTGGACTTTTCTCATATTTTGGCCTGGCATTCGGCTTTGTCGTGCTGCCGTGTTCGATCCTGGCGGTGCTGTCCTACCGCGTTCACCTCAGCAGTCTGGCCGTCAAGACGTCGCAAATAATGGAAGCAAGCCGCGTCCAGTTGGCGACGGTCGAGGCACTGGCGACGGCGATCGACGCACGCGACCAGATCGGGAGCGGGCACGTCCGGCGCACGCAGATCTACGCGGTCGGGCTCGGAACCGCGATGGGCCTGAGCGCAGGTGAGATAAACGCCCTGCGGTCCGGCGCACTGCTCCATGACATCGGCAAATTGGCGGTGCCCGATCATATTCTGAGCAAACCCGGCCCGCTGACCGCCGCAGAACTCGAAAAGACCAAGGTCCATTCGGTCGTCGGCGCGTCGATCCTCGAGAAGGTAGGCTTTAACTATCCCGTCGTGCCGGCCGTACGCCATCACCATGAGTGCTGGGACGGTACCGGCTACCCTGATGGACTGGCCGGAGAAGAGATCCCTAAGACCGCCCGCATTCTGGCAGTTGCCGACACATATGACACGCTTCGCAGCGATCGGCCATTTCGACCGGCAAAATCGGTCGAGGAAGCCCGCGAGGTGCTTCAGGAGGGAGCCGGTACACAATTCGATCCGAACATAGTAAGCGTGTTCCTCAAACGGCTTGCCGGTCTTGAGGCCCAGGTAGAGGCACAGGGACTCGGGTACACCGATCGGTCGAGCCTGACGGAAGAGGCCGGTTCGGTTGAGGCCGAGGACTATATCGAACAGATCAAACTTGCCAATAAGGAGGTGTTCACGCTGTACGAGTTGGCCCGCGAATTTGGCTCTTCGGCAAATCTGGACGAGATGCTCGCACTGTTTTCGAACCACGTCCGTCGCCTTGTGCCGTTTGATACCTGTGTCATTTACCTACTCGACTCGTCAAAGCGATCGGCCACGGCGGCTCACGTTTCCGGCGATAATTCCGAGATCCTGGCCGAACGGCATATCAAGGTGGGCAAGGGTGCGACCGGCATTGCTTTGAAACGCCGCCAGATGGTCAAGAATGTAAATCCGGATCTCGATTTCTCGCTCTCGCACCTTGAGCTTATCCAGCAGTATTCGACGATGGCGGCTCTGCCGCTGATAGCCGATGACGAGATCATCGGTGCAGTTTCGATCTATTCGAACGACCTGCCCGAATACGACGAGGAGCATCTGCGGCTGCTCGAAACGGTTTCGCGTATTGCCGCCGAGGCGATCGGTAAGACCCAGGAACACGCCGAGGCCAAGGCGAATGCTCTCACGGACCCGATGACCGGCCTGCCCAACGCCCGCAGTCTTCAGTTCCAGTTTGAAAAAGAGCTCGGCCGGGCAAGCCGTACTGGAAACACATTTCAGGTCCTCGTCATGGACCTTGACGGGTTTAAGGCCGTTAATGACAACTTTGGCCATATTGCCGGTGATGAAATGCTCCGTGAGGTCGGTACCGTTATCCAGGCACAACTTCGTGACTACGACTTTTTGGCACGATACGGCGGCGACGAGTTTGTCGCTCTTATCCCCGACGCGGAATATGGCGACGTTTCTGACCTTTGCAGCCGCATCGAGTCGGCCGTTAGCTCGTTCAAGCTGCCGGTCGGCGATGGCAAGTTCGCATCGGTCGGCGTCAGTCTCGGCTCGGCGGGCTATCCGGCGACCGGCGTGACATTTGACGAGTTGATCATTGCCGCAGACAAGGCGATGTACCTGCAAAAATCGGCCCGCAAACGTGAAGACCATGATCTGATCCGGCAACAACCCGCTACACTGTCTGATGTGCTTGAGACCGAACCTGTCAGCCGCAGCCCGCTGCTGGACACGCCGTCGAACGAGCACTTCATCATCGAGCTCGATGAGTCACACGTGATCTCGTCCGCGATCAACTGAGACCCTTTTAGAAAGCTTGTGAAAATCGAAAATGTATCTGATCCTGACGCAATTGGTAAATTGCGTTGGGACCGGCTGTTTGCGGTATGAGGAATCGTGGCGGATTAAGCAACCGGCCGTAGTCCACCGCAAATTCGCCGCCCACGGGTGTTTTGAGCCGGAGGCCGATCCCGGCCGTGTGGGTCCACAGCGCCCGAAGGTTTTGACGAAAAACGTCATTGGCCGGAACATCGGGCGGATTAAAAATATCACCGATGCGTCGAAAGACATTGCCGCCGTCATAAAACGGTACGAACCTGATCGATCTGGATACGGGAACGCGGGCCTCGAGATTTATGACCGCCATCGCATTACCGCCAAATGGTACGGTGAACGGCGTTAAATATACGCTGTTTCCGGCCGAGTTCAGAAACGTCCCCTGTGGAACGATCACGACACGCGGTCCCGCCTCTTCGAAATCGAACCCGCGCAAAGTATTCGCCCCGCCGGCAAAGAAACGTTCGCTGACCGGCAGGATATTGTTCAGGTCGGGGAACTGTGCATTGTTAAATCGGTTAGTAGCCGAGAAAACGGTCGCCAGCCCAAGGATAGCCCGGCCCGCGATCGTTGTGTTCTTTAACTGTGGAAAAGTGTAATAAAAATTATAGCTCGCCTGAAATTTCTGAAATCCGATATTCGCGCCCAACTGCGGTATCGAGACATTGTACTCGGCAGTTATGTAGCTTCCGCGGGTCGGGTCGCTGGCGTTGTACCGGCACCTGTCGCCGGGCTCACCTTTTGCTATCAGCTCCAGCAGGCTGGACCTGACTGAACAATTTTCGCGAGTGTCGCGAACGTACGTAAATCCAAATCCGGAAATTCGAACACGTGCGTCAGGCGTCAAGAGATCCTTGATCAACAGGCTCTCAATATTGGACAGACGAACGTCCTCAAAACGGTATCTGCCGAAGATTATGCTGCGCTTTTTGCGGCTCAGCGTTCGGCTCGTCTCAGCCGAGACCGAGAGGCGATTGATCGTAGGGCTGCCCGTCGGATTTCCAAACGTATCGATCGGAGTACCATTGGCGTCGACCCGTTGAACAACGCCAAATGTGCCTTTATCAAACGCCGATCTGAAAAACCGGGTAACGGTCGAATCGCGTTGGTACTGGGCAGAAAAGGTCAGCGGAGCGAACCTTCCCTCACCGTCGCCCAAAAAGCGAGGATTGATAAAATCGAATTGCACTAATTGTTGACGCTGACTCCAACGCATACGGGCGCCGCCCTGCCAGAGATTGCCCAGGAGGTTGACATGGCGAATGTCAAAGAAACCGTTTGCCCCAAGGTCGGTCGAAAAACCGCCGCCATAGGTCAACAGTCGCGGAGGCTGCTCATTAACGTTGATGATAACGTCGGACGCGCGGTCGCCGTTCGCCGTGTCACCGGCCGGCTGTGCCTTGATCTCAACCCGGTCGAACGCATCGGTCGCGTACAGGTTTTGCTCGGTCCCATAAATGTCCGCCGCCCGCAGGAACTGGCCGGGCTTGAGCCTTGAGGCTTTCAGGATCGCCCGCGGTTTGGTATCGTTCACGCCGTTTACAAGAACGCGGTTTATCACAACGCGGCGGCCCTCAGACTCGATCTTAAATTCCACTTTCAGCGTCCGCTTGTCGCTCCCCGGGGCGAGTTCGCCTTCGACGATCGAAGAACTGACACGGGCATCAAAATAGCCCTCTATTGAATAAAACTCGGCGAGTTCCTTGACCGCATTTCGGACCTTTGCGCGCGAATACTCGCGGCCTTTCAGGTTAGGCACCTTCGCCAGCAGCGCATCGGCGGTAAACGCCTTATTGCCGGTGACCGCGACGTCGTCGATTATGGACGGCGGCCCGTCTTCGACCTGAAACGTGATGATCAGGTCCTCACCATTCGGTGAAACGCCCTGGATAACCCGAACCTGGGCATCGCGGTAGCCGAGTTCGTTGAGCAGCGATCGAATGGTCGCCGCGTCGCGTTCGAGAATACTGAGGCTTGTAAATCCGCGGCCGTATCCGAACAGCGGTATCACGCCCAGCAGATTTGCCTCTTGTGATTCGAGCACGGTCCGGATCTCTTCGATCGGCAATCGGTCAGTTCCGCGCAGACGGAGGCTCAAGAGCCGGAGTTTGCGGTTAGTTTTGGCCTGGTAATTGATCGTGACAGTTCGGCCCTCCAGATCAACTGTACCCAGATTTGAACAGAGGACCTCAGTGTTGTTCGGGATGGCGTCGACGCCGTCGCCGGCGAGCGGCGGTTCGACGCTGCAGACCGGCGTCACGTTTGCAAAAAAGTAGCCCTTTTCCTGAAAGTAGTTTTCCAACCGACGCTCACCCTCGACGATCGCGGCATAGTCCAGCGTTCCCTCACGTCTGAGCGGCAGTATGCGGTCGAGTGTTGCTTCGCCGACCTTTCCGGCGTCTGATTCGACCGTGATCTTGACGATCGGCCCGACCTTGCCGCGAAGACTGAGCGTGATCGTGTTCTTATCGCTGTCGTAACTCACTCTCGGGTCATCGAGTTCGGGTGCGGTCAGGTCCTGTTTTTTGAGAAAGGCACGCAATGAGTTGATATCCCGGGCGAGAGCCTCGCGGGTAAATGGCGCCCCCTGTGTCAATTTGATCAACTTGGGCGGTATCGGCCGTTCGAGGCCCGCGATATCGATCTTAAATTCTTCGACCTTGGCCTGTTCGCCCGGCACGACGTTAAAGACGACGGCTACCGAATTTTCGCCCTGGAGCGGAGTCTGTTCAAAGGTAACTTCGGAGCGGTAATACCCGCGTTCTCGAAGATAGTCCAGGATCTGGTCGGCGTTGTTACGCAGGTTCTGCTCTGTGATGGTCGTTCCCGGCGAAAGCAGGTCAAGCTTAAAGAGCAATTCCTGCTCGGTGATCGTCTTGTCCGAGAAATTTCCAAGTACGATCGAGACCTTATCAGCCTGGCGTTTGCGCCGGACGGAAAATCTAAGATCCACGCCGCCCGCACCGTTGGCCGAAGCGGTGACTTTGACCTCGGCTACTTTATTTGTGCGATAAAGTGCCTCGATCGAATCATGGATCCGCGGCGCCGAATACGACGCTCCGACGCGGTCCTTGACGATCATCAAAAACGGTTCAGCGGCAGGCACGTTAGGTTGTCCGCCGTCGACGATCACCTCAAGTTTCTCGATCAAGCGCCGCTCATACCGAGCCTGTGCAGATACCGTCCCGGCGAGCGGGCCGATCAAGATGAACATCGCCGCGAATACGAGGCAGAGCTCGAGTGTACGGCCGCGGGCTCCATACACAACGTTGTATTTGTTCGCTGCGGCTATATTCGTCAACGATCGATCACCAAAACTCAAAATCTCTTTCTAAACCTTATTTCAAAACTAAAATTGTCGCGGTTGCGTGTTACGTTGCTCAATGAACGCTGCTCGTACTGTGCGACGAACGAGAGTTTGTTCGAAACACGGTACTCAAGCGCTAAAACCTGATTCTGATCCTGCGATAAGTTGGTTGAATACGTGACGCGCAGATTGTTATTTATCTGGCGCCCGACGGTCAGGCGGGCTGACGGATTCAATTGTTGGCCCGAGATGATCGGGTCGATCTCGAACACGTTAAGGCCAAACAGCTTGTCAGTCGCACGTCGGGCCGGATTATTTATGATCGAATCGGTCAGAATTTCGGCCGCCGTATTTATTCCGGTCTGCGCAAGCGTCGGGATCCCGCCGGCGGTGTTTGTCAGTGCCCCGGTCGTTATTAGCGAAACAACGTCGGCCTGCGGCAATGCCGGGCTTGATCGCAGCGTCGCCGTCAGCAGCTCGGTGTCGTTGAGCGGACCGGCGAGATTGACAAATATCTGATAGCCGCCGATCTCGGTTTCAGCCTGCAGATTTATGACCGGTTCGATCTCGGTATTCGGCGGAAATTCCAAAACACCGCGTTGAACATCGTATCGGTCCTTTCGATAAAAAAGCGTACCGCTATTGGCTGTAATGCGGCCCGACAACTGCGGATTATTGGCGTCGCCGGTTAGTGCAAGCGCGACCGAGGCCGTAAGGTCCGCGATGTTATTGCGGACGACGAGCGCGTCGCGGCCCTCGATGACCAGATCGAATCGCGGGGCCGAGACGGTCGAGGCACCGGCCGAAAGCGAAGTGTCGCGGCGGGCACCGACGACATTGGCCAGATCGATGTCCTTCGAGTACAGGCTCCGCTTGGCATACACGCGGCCGCCGATCGTTATCTGCAGATTGTCCTTATCGTTTCGCCTGATCCCGGTGATCTCTAGTCTTGCGTCACCCGTGGTCAAAAAGTCCTTTGGCAGCGGCACAGTTACACTGTCGCCGTTTACATTTACGCGAAACGACCTGACAGAAAGGCCGTTGAGCACGGCTCCGCCGGAGCCGGCAAATTTACCGCCGCCGAGATAACCCGACGCCTCTTCGATCTCCGCCTGGTTCGATGTGAAAATGACCCGGGAATTAACGCGGTCAAATGTCAGGCGGTCGGAGCCGATGAATGTAGCGATCGCCGCGTTTTCAGCCTTGGCCGAGCCCGAAAGCCGCGCGGTCAGATTCGGGCCCGAATAGCGAACGGCAACATCGGCAAACCCCGCAAAAAATATATCCGTCGCCGCCAGATTTAGCAGCGTCAGGTTGATACGGCCGTCAACCGAAAGGTCGTTAACACCCTCGTCGACGAGAGCCTTGCGGCCGCTTATGGTCATATTTGAACCGCCGCCCGCAAATTTTGCGTTCTCAAATACGACCTCGCGGGTGTTGAATCGGATCATGATCGGCTCGACCGCCGCGAGCGGATTTTCCTGGACTGTCATCGCCAATTGCGTGAACGACGCCGTCCCGGTCAATCGGGAACCTGTGTAGATGAACTCGCCCTTGTCATTCTTTTCGCGCAGATTGCCGCCAAATTCGATCTTTCCGGTACCGGTACCTGTTATCGGCACACCCTTGAGTTGCGGCACAAAAGCGAGGTACGGCGAGATCGGGCTCTGATCAAAGACGGTCGACACGCTAAACGGAAACTCGTCCTGATCGAATCTGATCGAGGCATCTATCACCTGCTTACGCCCTTCGAGATCTGCCATTAGGGCTGCCGTCAGTACCGAATTTTCGGTCTTGGTACTGATAAGGACCTCGCCGAAGGGATTTTCGCCGATATACACACCCTTTGCCCCGCCGGCAAGTTCAATCATATAAGTCGTAGGGCTATCTAACTTGCCCGAAGCCCGGCCGGCGAGATCGACCGAACCGGTGATAGCCGGAACATTGTCATTCTTTGGCAGGATCGATAGGACCAGCGGCAGCGGAATATCCTCGCCAAGTATCTGGAAATCGAAATCCTTCAACTGCCGGTCGTATGATCCCTTCGCGTTCAGCGAGCCCTCACCGATCCGGATCTCGCCGGTCTCGACCTCGATCGACGTACCGCGAAATACCGCCTTTGCCCTTAGATCATCAAAATTTTGCGCCGCGATGACGCCTTCCCTCGACACCAGGTCGATATTTCCCTGAGCGTTGTCCGGCAGCCCCTTGATATCCACCGTGCCGGACGTTTTGCCGCTAAGGTCGCGGATCCGTTCAGGCAGAACGATCGGCAGTGCGGCAAGTAGATTGCTGGTATTGACGCCGTTCAGCTTGGCTTGTATCGCAACGCTGTTTGGCTTGCCGAACGGGACTATCAGTGTAAAGTCCGCCGAACCTCCGGCGGGTTCGGACAGCTTTCCGTTCGCCAGCCTAAAATCATCACCGTTGACGCCAACGTCAGCCGTGAGCTGGCCAAGCGGGCGGCCACGCATCGAGACAAGTTCGATCGATGCCTTGCCGTCAACGTCGGGCGAATAGAGATTGCCTTTCAAATTTCCGGCAAAGCTCAGGCGGCCGGCGACATCGACCTCGAGATCGTTCAGTTCGCGTTCGACGTCAGGGGCGAGGCCCGTCACTTCAAATAACCGCTTTATTTCGGCAGCGTCGGTCGAACTGACCCGCAGTCCTAGGTCGGACTCCTCAGCCCGAAGGTCAAAACGGCCCGATGCGGTCATCTCGCTCTTGCCGGTAAACAAACGCGCCTTTGAGATGTCGAATAGCCCGCGTACCGCCGAAAGCGAGACTTCGCCGTTGACCGGCACCATTCCGCGTTCGGCCGTACCGGCATTGGCGGTTATTGCGGCATCGACAGTGCCGGAGACAGTGCTGAGATCAGTACCGTCAAACGTCAGCATGACGGTCCCGTTAGTGTTTCCCTCGATCGGGACCACGCGGCCGCTCTGAAGCGCCGCGAGCTTTGAAAGGTCAAGCGACGTGAACGACGCATCGACGTGAGATCGCGTCCGCGAATTGAAGCCGATCGTCACATTCCCGATCATTTCGCCGTCCATAACGCGGGCGTTGAGTTGGTCGAGCAATGCCCGGTCATTATTGATATCCACCTTCGCGGTCGCTGAACCGAGAGCGACGGTGCCGATCATGCCGCCGCCGATACTCATATCGGCAGTCGCCCGATAACGGCCCGAACGCTCGACGACAAATACTGGCCGGTTGATCTTGACCGCCTCGAGCTGCCCGCATTCGCTGAGTGACCTTGTCCGCTTCAGGGCGACATTACCGGCATCAATGTCACCCGACCGCCCCTCGATCGTGCCGTTTCGGATCGTCAGACGGACACCCGCAATATTCAGACTGCCGAGCACCGCCGATCCCGTATCAAGCCGAGCGACCCTTAACCGGTCGGAATAGATCACTGTGCCCGCGGACGTGTCTTCGAGCGTGGCGAGCGGCGTTTCGACGCCGCTGACGGCCACGCCATTGGCGTCGATGCTAGATGCTTTCAGATCCTCGGCCGATAAACCGACATTGCCCGTGCGCACGTCGATGTCCAGCTTGCTTGCCGAAACGTCCTTTAGCTTGGCATCCTTGGTCTCGGCCGTCTGCGACCTTATTCCCTTGATAGCGATCGTCGTGCGGCCCGTCACGCCTTTGACATCGACTCCGCTAGAGGTCATGCCGTTAAGGCGATAATCCTTGGTCACATAGGCGTTTGCAGAGACGTTCGGCGACGAAATATCGATGCCGCCGTCGATCAGTTTGAGCTTCATCTGACGCGCCCGCAGATCGATCAACTCGGTATCACCGATCGAAAATCGCTGTGCCCGTCCGTTTCCCACTTCAGCCCGGAACTGACGGTCCTTATACTCTGCCAACGCATCCGACAAAAATAGTCCGCCGAGCGACAGCGACTTTGACTTGGCCGCGATCGCCTGCAATTCGCCGAACCATCGAAAGTCCGTACCGGTGCCGCGAACATTTCCGGTCAGCTTCGGAAAATCTACCTGAAAATCCTCAAATGTCAGCATTTCCGCCACAGCCGTGCCGTTGGCAGTGTAATTCTCATTGGTCCCTTCGACCGTCGCGGCGACATTGGCGGCCCGAAGATAAACGCCGCCGGCACGGATCGCCTGCGAATCCGCATTTCCCTCGACGCGATACTCCTCGCCGCGGCCGGTCACCTTGCCCTTAAAGTTGCCGACTCCGCGAAGCGCCGAGCCGGGCGAAACAAAATTTGATATCTGCGTGATGTCCAGCGATGACTCGGCCTGTAGTTCGTATCGCGGATCGGCCCAATCACGGATCGTCCCGGTCAGGCTCGCCTGGCCGACCGGTGTATTTACACGAACATCCGTTAGATCAGCACCGTTCTTATCGGCGACACCGATGGCGCGCACATCGATATTCTCGATCTGACGATCTTCGTATTTTAGGTTTGAGTCCTTGGAGTAAAGGTCAAAACCGAAGCGTTTGGTTTCTGCTGCGGCGCCCGCTGAGGCGTTTTCCGGAGAGATCGAGATCGTCAGTTCCCTCGCGTCGCCGCCAATTCGACGCGAAAGGTCACCGAAATGAATTACGCTGTCAGTGATATTTACCCGGACTGAATCGTATCTAAAATTTACCGAAGAACCGCGTTCGTCCTCAATGAATTTCAGATTTGAGAAATTAGAGCGGCCGTTCTCGTCAAATTTGACCCAGATCTCGGCACCGCTGATATTTGTCGCGTCGAGGCTGATATCGCGGGTCAGCTTCCACGCCAAAAGGTCGAGCACCGTCATCTCAAGCCGTAAGTCACGGACAAAGAAAAGTCGATCGCCTGTCAGCTTGTCCCTAAAGGTCGCGTTACGCATCTCGAGCGTCATCGGCGAGGCTGTCACGCGAAATGATTCCGGCTCGAAGGCGATACCGATCTGATCGAGCTTGGAGGTCAACTGGCCCTTGATGTAACCGTCAAAAACACCGACGCCGTAGAGCACAAATACGGTGACGCCGACGGCCAGGACCGCCAAAGCGCCGATACCGAGCATCGTCAGCATCGCTCGCCGGACGGGCCGGGGCCTAGCGGGCGGCGTGTTCGCACCGCCCTCCGGATTATCCTCGCCCGACTGATTTTCGATCTTGTCGTCTGCCATTCGATCGTGTCTTCGAAGCGTTCGGTCAGAGGCCGACAGTCTCAACTATTTCGAGATCAAATGCCTCGATCGCCGAGAACCGCGGCGGATGATTGGTCAAGAGTTTTATGCGTTTGAGCCCGAGATCGCTCAAGATCTGGGCACCAATGCCGTAATCGTGAGTTTTGCCGTATCCGGTCTGCTGTTTGGCGGTGGCAAGATCGAGCCCTTGTTCCTGCATCAGTTTGTAGGTCCTGAGCTGATTTACAAGGTCAAGATTGTTCTCACGCTGCCGCAAATAAAGGATCACGCCGCGGCCCGCCGCCGCGATCTGGTTGAGCGACGAACGTATCGCCGCCGATGCCTCGCCGATGTTCGATCCAAACATCGCAAAGGTAATATTCTCTGTTTGGACGCGAACCAGCGTCTCGACAGTTGTATCGGAAACGTCACCCATGACAAACGCGACATGCGTCTCACCGTTTATCTGGTTTTCGTAAACGATCGCCCGCCACGTTCCTGTATCGCTGGGCAGCTCCGATTCGACGACGCGCTTGACCAATTTTTCCTTCTGTACACGGTATCGGACAAGATCGGCGACCGAGATGATCTTGAGCCCGTGCTTGGCGGCAAATACCTCGAGTTCCGGCATACGTGCCATCGTGCCGTCGTCATTCATTATTTCGCAGATGACCGCGGCCGGCGTGAGGCCCGCGATCTTGGCGATATCGACGCTGGCCTCAGTCTGGCCGACGCGGACGAGCACGCCGCCGCGTTTAGCCCTGAGCGGAAAAACGTGGCCCGGCCGGGCAAGGTCCGCCGCCCTTGATGCCGGATCGACCGCCTTGAGTATTGTCGTCGCTCGGTCAGCGGCCGAAATACCGGTCGTCACGCCTTCGCGCGCCTCGATCGAGATCGTGAAAGCGGTGCCCATGCTCGACGTATTGTCAGATGTCTGCGGTATTAGCTGAAGCTCTTCGCAACGCTCTTCCGTGAGCGGCAGACAGATCAGGCCGCGGCCGTGGGTCGCCATAAAATTGATGATCTCCGGCGTGACCTTTTCGGCGGCGCAGACCAGGTCGCCCTCGTTTTCACGGTCTTCGTCGTCGACAATAATGATCATCTTGCCGTCGCGGATGTCCTTGACGGCGTCTTCGATTGAGGATAGGGACATTTTTTTCTGATCGGGCCGCACACTTCGACCGGCCCCGATCATCCTTTGTTAATACCTAAATCTTAACGAATGACGGCGTTTTTTGCTAACAATATCGGTGGCCGCAGCAGTTGCGGACAGGCACTCGTGTTTCGCCAAAACTGCATTGGTTACTTGTGTTTGCTGATTATGCTGACAAAATAGCAGTTTATGCCCGCGTCCCTTCCGACCAATTCAGTGAGGCTCAAGGCCATATTGCACGGCCTTTTTCTGATCTCCGGCACCGTTACCGTGCTGATCGGCCAGGTATTACCGATACTTGCCCGACATTACTCGCTCAACGATCTTCAGTTGAGCTTTTATTTTCCCGCGCAGTTCGCGGGTTCGCTGGCCGGTACGTTCCTTACCAGCAGATATGCCCGGCAAGACCGATTTTTACATGCGTCGATGGTCGGCGCGGCACTAATGGCGTCGGGCCTGCTTTTGATGAATGTTGATTCGTTCGCGGTTTCGTTGATCGCCTTCTTTTTGAATGGTATCGGCATCGGCCTCACTTTGCCGGCGATAAATATGACCGTGCTCGAACTCAGCCCGCTCAATACGGCGTCGGCGCTGAGCATACTGAATTTTTGCTGGGGCGTCGGGGCGATCATCTGTAAACCGTTCGTTGACTTCACCAGTCTCGGAACCAACATATTGCCGACAACGCTCTTACTGGCCGTCCCGATGTTGGTCGCGACGGCGATGCTTTATTTTCAGCCGACACGGGTAATTGCGCCAGCGGCTGTCGACACGCAACACGAAGACAGCGGCCCGCCGATCTGGACCTTACCGCTGGCATGGGTGATCGCGCTTTTCAATTTTATCCACGTCGGCTTTGAGAGCGGAATGGGCGGTTGGCTGACGACCTACACCGAGCGCATCGATCAAACACAGTCCAGCCATTGGCTGTCACCAACACTCATATATTTCTTCTTCTTTGTAGTCGGAAGGGGGTTCGCTCCGCTGCTATTTCGTTTTCTTAACGAAAACAAAATGCTATTCCTCGGCCTGCTGGTCGTTCTCGGCGGAATGATGGTGACCGTAACGGCGGTGTCTGTTTTGACGCTCGCGATAGGCGCCGCGATCGCTGGATTTGGCACCTCATGGATCTTTCCGACCAACGTTGCGAGATTTTCCAAGATATTCGGGCCAAGTGCGTCGCGGCGTGCAACGCCCCTGTTTATCTGCGGTACGCTGGGTGCGGCCGCGTCGACTTGGCTGATAGGTTTTGTCTCGGATCGGACAGGTAACCTGCGGTCGGGAATGTACGTGCTGGTCGCCTGCGTCGTATTGCTGCTCGCCGTACAGGCGGTGCTCGCCGCACGTCGGCCGACTGAGGCTTAGCTGTCGAGATCCAATCCTTTCAGGTACTCGCGAAACTCGCCGCCGAGATCCTCTCTTTTCAGCGCGTATTCGACCGTTGCGATCAGAAACCCGAGTTTATCACCTGCATCGTGCCGTGCCCCCTCGAGCTTCACCGCATAAAATGGCCGCTTTTTGAGCAGTAAACGCATCGCGTCGGTTATCTGTATTTCACCGCCAGCTCCGGGTTTGGTCTGCTCGATCGCCTCAAAAATATCGGGTGTAAAGATATAGCGCCCGATGATCGCAAGGTCCGACGGTGCGTCGGCGAACGCGGGCTTTTCGACCATGTCCTTGATCCTAAAAACACCGGGTTCGACCTCATCAGCGTCGATCACGCCAAATCGCGAGATCGCCTCGCCCTCGACCTGCATGGTCGCGATGACAGGTGCCTGGTACTTTTCAAAGACGTCCATCATCTGCCGCAGTGCCGGGCGCTCCGCATCGACCACGTCATCTGCAAGCAGTGCCGCAAATGGCTCGTTGCCGACAAAATCTTTCGCCTGATAGATAGCGTGCCCGAGGCCCAAGGCCTGCTTTTGTCGCGTGTAGCTGATCTTTGCGATATCTGAAATCGCACGGACCTGATCAAACATCTCGCTTTTGCCCTTTTCCTGCAGCAACTGTTCCAGTTCGAACGAGATGTCAAAATGATTCTCGATCGCACTTTTGTCGCGGCCGGTGATAATGAGTATCGATTCGATCCCGCTCGAGACGGCCTCTTCGACCGAATACTGGATGAGCGGTTTGTCGACGAGCGGCAGCATCTCCTTGGGCGACGCCTTGGTCGCCGGCAGAAATCTCGTGCCCAATCCGGCAGCTGGAAAAACGGCTTTGCGAACTTTGTTTGTCATAGCTCTTTTGCTAAATTCGACTTGTCTTTCAGTTAAAGACAAACTTTAGATTTTAGGTCAAAAATGCCCGATAAACAAACATTAAAGGTTGTGTCTGGCGAATAAATAGTGCGGAGCGACCACCCGCCAATTTGAAACGGATCAGAAATGCTGGACCTTAATTTTGTAAGAGAAAATATCGACACCGTCAGGGCCGCGCTCGCTAACCGTAACTTTCCGACGGATGCGCTTAATGAATTTGCCGCTCTCGATGCCGAGCGCCGCCGTGTCATCGGTGAATCGGATGGGATCAACCAGCTGCGCAATGCCTCGAGTAAAGAGATCGGAGCGCTGATGCAGGCGGGCGAACGCGACGCCGCCGAAGCCAAAAAAGCCGAGGTCGCAGGCCTTAAGGAAAAACAGACAGAACTGGAGGCGAAGCGTGACGCGGCCGAATCGGCGATGAGGGAAATACTCATCAATCTTCCCAACATTCCCGCGGCTGACGTCCCCGTAGGTGCGGACGAGTCTGCCAATATCGAGGTTCGCAAATGGGGAGAACCGCGAACGTTCGCGTTTGAACCGAAAGATCACGTCGATCTGGGCGAGGGGCTCGGTATACTTGATCTCGAACGCGCGACCAAGATCGCCGGTTCGCGCTTTGCCATTTTGCATGGCGCCGGAGCCCGGCTCGAACGGGCCCTCGTCAATTTTATGCTCGATGTTCACACTACCGAGCACGGCTATGCCGAGACGCTTCCGCCGTACCTGGTCAACCGCAATTCGCTTTTCGGTACAAACCAGCTCCCTAAATTCGAGGAAGACCTTTTTCACACCACGGATGAACGGCAGCTCGCACTCATACCGACGGCTGAGGTTCCGGTCACGAATTATTACTCGGGTGAGATACTCGACGCCGCTGACCTGCCGATGCATTTCACGGCCTACACCATGTGCTTTCGCAGCGAAGCCGGCAGTTACGGGCGCGATACCCGAGGGCTGATCCGCCAGCATCAGTTCGAAAAGGTCGAGCTCGTCAAGATCTGTCTGCCTGAAAATTCCGCCGAGGAGCACGAAAAACTGACCGCCGACGCCGAACGCATCCTGCAGTTGCTCGGCCTGCCCTACCGGACGGTCGTACTCTCGACCGGCGATATGGGATTTGGAGCTCAAAAGACATATGACCTCGAGGTGTGGCTGCCGAGCCAAATGACCTATCGCGAGATCTCCAGCTGCTCGAACTGCGGCGATTTTCAATCACGCCGGATGAATCTCAGGTTTCGCCGCTCGGGCGGTGCCAAGCCCGAATTTGCTCACACCCTCAACGGCAGCGGCCTGGCCGTCGGGCGAACCTGGCTTGCGATCATCGAGAATTATCAGCAGGAAGACGGTTCGATCAGCATCCCCGACGTTCTGCAGCCCTATATGCACGGGCTGACCGAGATCAGGCGTAAGTAGCATCCGATTCGGTCCGCTAGTTGACGGCAAAAGGTGATGTAATTACGATGTAATTATGAAAACCCAGATCATCCAGATCGGCAATTCGCAAGGGATCCGCATCCCGAAGGTCCTGCTCGAGGAGAGTCGGATCATCGGCGAGGTCGACCTCGAACTTCATCCCGACGGCATCCTTATCCGAAACGCGCAGAAACCGCGGTCGGATTGGGACGCTCAATTCAAGGCAATGGCCGAAAATGAGGATGATGACCTGATCGGCGGCAGATCGGCAAACGTGTTCGATAAAAAGGAGTGGCAATGGTAGAGCGCTTTGACGTTTTTTTGGTCAGTCTCGATGACGCGGTCGGCAAGGACGCCAAGAACACGCGGCCTTGCGTCGTGGTCTCACCCGACGAGATCAACCGCAACATCTCGACCGTGATCGTCGCACCTCTTTCGTCAAATACGGCCCGTTATCCAACCCGTATTCCGGTCAGCTTTCTCAACAGTGAGCGGGCGGTCGTTCTGGACCAACTGCGTGCGGTCGACACGCCCCGCTTGGTCAAAAAGGTCGGTGTACTCGACGAAGCAGCCCGAAAGCCGGTCATCGAGTGCCTGGCGGAGATGTTTGCTGAATGAACTGAGGCCATTCAAATTTCAAACGAGAAAAGAGCACGAGTAAAACCTACTCGTGCTCTTTTATTGTGTGCTTGACTTAAAATGCTATCTAACCGGGCTGGCTACATTCGTGGTCTTGGTTCCGACAGAGAGGATCCAAAACGTAGCAACGACTCCCACTCCGACCAAAAGCACGATCGGTACTATCTTCTTCGCTTTGTCATCATCATCGTCATCTTTGCGAGCCGACGGCACAACAGATGATTCGCCGTTTTCGATCTTTTCGATGTTGATGGCAACACCGTCGTTATTGAAAACCTGAATGTTCCCCGCAGTCAACTTTCCGCCGATGTTATTTTCGGTCAACGTCAACGACAAGGTCGAGTTTGGACTCACGTAGATCTGGCCGAGTTTCCCGAGATTCAGCGTCGCTGTGCTGTTGGCGGGGGTTTCGATCACGGCGCCGGAGAAGAAAGTTCTTCCCGAGACTGCATTTTCCCCATTTAAGGTAACCGACGGATTTGCTCCGTCAACCATCGCTCCTGAGACGATTATCTCGCCCGAGAGCTCATTACCCGGTGCTGCAAGAGCAACCATCGACGTAGTGACGAGCAGCGTAAAGTTCAACGTGGCTACCAGAAGATTGCGAAACAGACGTGAGTAGATATTCATTCTTTCTCCCTAAAAATCTAAGATTGTTTTTTTAAAGCTGGTTCGAACACATTATGCGCATCAGGGATCAATGTCAATGGTTTACTGGAAAAAAGTGCCTGCAATCACTCTGATCTGCAACAGCAAAGACAACCTTCGTGTAGTGATCCGGATGCACGGGGTTCCCTCGAGGTCACCAATTGAGCGTCTCAGGACGATGCCCGGCTTTTCGACCTGTTCCACAATTCGTCCATGTGGTCCAGCGAGGTTTGCTCGATATTCTTCCCGCTTGCAGTAATTTCATCCTCAATAAACTTAAATCTTTTTCGGAATTTGCGATTGGTCTTTTTCAGGGCCGTCTCGGGCTCGACGCCCAGATGCCGGGCCAGATTTTGCACGACGAACAAAAGGTCCCCGATCTCTTCCTCAACGTGTGCAGTGTCGCCGCTCGCGACCGCGGCCTTAAGTTCGGCGGCTTCCTCATCGAGCTTATCAAATATCTGCTCGGCGTTTTCCCAGTCAAAACCGACCTTGGCCGCCCGTTTAGTCAATTTGAGCCCCTCGAGCAACGCAGGGAAATGTACCGGCACTTCGTCGAGGATCGAGTCCGTTACCTTTTCGGCCTTGCCGGACGCCCTTCGTTCGTCAGCTTTGAGTTTGTCCCAATTGTCGAGGACGTCTTCTGCCCGGGCAAAGTTTGCGTCGCCGAAAACATGCGGATGCCGCAGGATAAGTTTCTGTGTCACGCCCTCGGCCACATCGTCGATCGTGAAATCACCGCGCTCGGCGCCGATCGTCGCATGAAACACGACCTGCAGCAGCAGGTCGCCAAGCTCCTCCGCAAGATTTGCGGTATCGCCGGTCTGATCCGCCTCCTGGATCGCGTCAAAGGTCTCGTACGCTTCTTCGAGCAGATATTGCGCGAGCGACGCATACGTTTGTTCGTGGTCCCACGGGCAACCGCCCGGGGCCCGCAGGCGCGCCATTACCGCGACGAGTTCATCAAATGTTTTTGACATACGACAATTAGAGTCAAGCGGACGGTTTGAGTCAAGTAGGTCACGCCGGGTCAAGAGGCTTCCAACACGCAAACGCAAAATGGTAATATTGGTAAAGGTTACAAATATATGATCGGCAAGGACGATAACAACGAAGAAGTCAGCTTTAAGGTAGCAGACCGTCGAAAGTACAACCCCGACGGTTCGCTCAAAGAGGGCGTAACGCTCGAACCGCAAAATGCACCGGCTGAACCGGCCGCCCCTGAGGCCGCAGTTCAAGAAACTGCCGCCGACACTGCCGAAGTTGAGGCCGCGATGGCGGCCGGCGCCTACGACGACGCCTACCTCGACGATGAGCCCGCGTCCGAAGATGACGGCGAAATACCCGGTGCCAAGGATCCGGCGAGCTTCGTCAATTTTTTATCAACTCTCGCGACCAACGCCGCCGCGGCACTCGGAGCGATGCCGCACCCGGTGACAGGGCAGCGCAGCCTCGACCTCGATTCCGGTAAATACTGGCTCGACGTTCTCGCCATGCTCAGAGATAAGACAAAGGGCAATCTGCACGCAAGAGAGGAGCGGCTCCTGGAGGGGCTCCTGGCAGATCTGAGAATGCAGTACGTTCAGGTCGTCCGCGCGACCGAAGAGAAACTAAAGGCGCAGGCCGCACAGAAATTCTCCGGCGCCGACATTCTCGGAAAGAAATAGCCGCTGACTTAGGCAGAGCGGCGTGTAGAAACTCTCGGTCGGATCTGTGTACGCGCCGGGCGGCCCTTTATGAAACTCACCTTCCTAGGCACAGGCACATCGACCGGCGTCCCCTCGATCGGGTGCGATTGTGACACGTGCGTTTCTGACGATCCGCGGGACAAACGCCTACGGGTGTCGATCCTTATCGAACATGCTGGCCGCTCGATCCTGGTCGATACATCGATCGACTTTCGACAGCAGGCGTTGCGCGCGAACATTCGGCATCTGGACGCCGTTCTGATCACTCACTGCCACGTTGATCACGTCTTTGGCCTTGACGATATCCGGCCGCTCAATTTTCGCTACGGCGCGATGGGCGTTTACGCAAACGAGATCGCCTGGACCGACCTTCGGCGGATCTTTCAATATATTTTCAAACCGACCCACTTCGGCGGCGGCCTGCCGCAATTGATCCCGCACACCGTCATGCCGAATGCTCCGTTCATGATCGGCAGCGAGATCGAGATAACGCCGCTCGAGGTGACTCACGGCCGACTGCCGGTCATCGCCTATCGATTCAACGATTTCGCCTACGCGACCGACCTTAAAACGATCCCGCCCGCCTCGTTGGACGGGCTTCGCGGGCTCGACGCCCTCGTTCTCGACTGTGTCCGGTTCAAGCCGCACTCTACACACCTCTGTCTCGATGAGGCGCTTGCGTACATCGAGGACCTCAGGCCGAAGCGAGCCTATCTGACCCACCTCAATCATGATGTGCTCCACTCGCGAGATTCGCACATGCTGCCTGACAATGTGTGGTTCGCGCATGACGAGTTAGTGGTCGAAAGCCTCTGACTTTTCGCTTTTCCACCTGTGGATTCCCGGTTAAATCCTTGCGCCGCAAGGCGTTACCAAAATGTTGCCGATAATTTAAGGCTCTACCTGAGGCGGCGCGCGCTAATTGTTGCAAAAAAGCCACTTAGGGGAAAGTTTTAAAACCACTATATTTTGTGTTGACAAAGCCTATTCACTACCATATAGTCTATATCCACGCGGGAAAAACTGCTGGAAGCTCGGGCAGTTTTCCACGTGAAAATACTCAAAAACTGCGGTGTAACTAATTGGCCTCGCCCATTTACCGAAACGGTAAGATGCGAAGCGGGTTCGCGGGACTTTCACTCTTTTTTTGCACCTTAGATACCCTTGAACGCAGCGGAACCACGCCCTGACGTAGGGGAATTTTGACGACTGATTATGGACAACAACTTCGCTCAGACCGGCACAGCAACCTCCAGGCAGACAGACAACACGGCGCAGACCACGATGCAGGTGCGCAAGCGTAACGGTTCGCTCGAACCGGTGGATATCAACAAGATCGTTCGCGCGATCACCCGCTGCTGCGTCAATCTGCCGGCGGTCGACAGCCTTCGCATTGCGACCAAAACGATCAGCGGCCTGTACGATGGAGCGACGACCAAGGAACTGGACAAACTCTCGATCCAGACGGCCGCGAGCCTGATCTTTGAGGAGCCCGAGTATTCACGCCTCGGGGCACGCCTGCTCAACCAGTATGTCGAAAAGGAGGTCCGAAATCAGGAGATCCACTCCTTTTCCCAGTCGATCGCCTTTGGCGTCAAGGAGGGTTTGATCGGCGACCGCGTCGCCCAGTTTGTCATCGAAAACAGCCGCAAGCTCAATGACGCCATCGACCAGACGCGCAACGACCTGTTCGAGTTCTTCGGACTGAGGACGCTCTACGATCGCTACCTGTTAAAGAATCCGGTCACCCGCGACGTGATCGAGACGCCGCAATTCTTCTGGATGCGTGTCGCATGCGGCCTCGCCGAAAGCCCGTACGAGGCGATCGATCTTTACAACCTGTTCTCGTCGCTGGAATACGTGCCGTCAACGCCGACGTTGTTCAATTCGGGCACGCGTCACGAACAGCTCTCGTCGTGCTTTTTGCTCGACAGTCCGCAGGACAGCCTCGAGAGTATCTATAAGAAATATGCTGACGTCGCGATGCTCTCCAAATTTTCGGGCGGTATCGGCATTGCATATCACCGTGTCCGCTCGCAGGGTTCGCTCATCCGCGGGACCAACGGCCACTCGAACGGCATCGTGCCGTGGCTAAAGACGCTTGACTCATCGGTGGCGGCCGTTAATCAGGGCGGCAAGCGCAAAGGAGCCTGCTGTGTTTACCTTGAGACATGGCACGCCGATATCGATGATTTTCTTGAGCTGCGTGACAACACCGGCGACGAGGCCCGCCGAACGCACAACCTGAATCTCGCTAACTGGATACCCGACCTGTTCATGAAGCGTGTACAGGCCGACGGCGTCTGGTCGCTCTTTGACCCCAAGGTGGTCCCTCACTTCCCCGATCTGTACGGCGAAGAATTTGAGGCCGCTTACGTCAAGGCCGAAGAAGAAGGGTTGTTCATGCGGCAGGTAAATGCTCGTGACCTTTACGCCAAGATGATGCGCACAATGGCACAGACCGGCAACGGTTGGATGACATTCAAGGACGCCAGCAACCGCAAATCGAATCAGACCGCGAAACCCGAAAACGTCGTTCACCTTTCAAATCTCTGCACCGAGATCATCGAGGTGACGTCCGAGAACGAGACTGCCGTATGCAACCTCGGGTCGATAAATGCGTCGCGTTACGTAAATAACGGTGAGTTTGATTATGAGAAGCTGCGCAGCAACGTCCGCCTGGCCGTCCGGCAGCTCGACAAGGTGATCGACCTTAATTACTACGCGATACCGTCAACGTCCGACTCTAACAACCGCTGGCGAAATATCGGTCTCGGCGTGATGGGCCTGCAGGACGTTTTCTTCAGGCTGCGGCTGCCCTTCGATTCGGACGAGGCCAGAAAGATCTCGGCAAAGATCCAGGAAGAGATCTATTATGCCGCACTCGATGCGTCGAGCGACCTCGCCGCCGAGAAAGGACCGCATCCGGCATTTCCCGACACACGAGCCGCACAGGGTGACCTGCAGTTCGACTTTTGGGGAGTCACGCCGGACGACATCGGCCGCTGGGACGCTCTGCGTGAAAAGATCCGCACAACCGGTCTTCGCAACAGCCTGATGATCGCCATTGCGCCGACGGCGACCATCGCTTCGATCGCCGGCTGCTACGAGTGCATCGAACCGCAGGTCTCGAACCTTTTCAAACGCGAGACGCTCTCGGGCGACTTTGTCCAGATCAACAAATATCTGGTGAAGGAATTGAAGGCCGCCGGCCTTTGGACAGAAGAGATCCGCAACAAGATCAAACTCGCCGAAGGTTCGGTCCAGGACATGGAGGAGCTTAGCGATGAGCTCAAGGCGATATATCGGACGGCCTGGGAAATACCGATGAGGTCACTGATCGACATGGCCGCCGATCGCGGAGCCTATATTGACCAGTCAGCGTCGCTCAACCTGTTTATGGAGAGCCCGAATATCGGCAAACTCTCGTCGATGTATATGTACGCGTGGCAAAAGGGCCTGAAGACGACCTACTATTTGCGATCGCGTCCCGCAACCCGGATCGCACAGGTCGCCGCCGGCGAAAACATCAACGCCGTCATCAATGAGCCAAAGAAGGTTTACACCGATGAAGAGGCATTGGTATGCAGCCTCGAAAACCCAGAAGCATGCGAGGCGTGCCAATAAGCTCAGAAGCCGCGAGGCGGCGAAATTTATCAATATGCTACTAGATCAAGGTTTCAACTTAACGCTTCGTCCGATGAAGTATCCGCAGTTTTATGAAATGTATAAAAATGCGATCAAGAATACGTGGACGGTCGAGGAGGTCGATTTTTCGACTGATGTAAACGACCTGCGTAATAAAATGACGCCATCGGAGCGTCATATGATCAACCGTTTGGTGGCTTTTTTCGCGACCGGCGATTCGATCGTTTCGAATAATCTCGTTCTCAATCTCTACAAACATATCAATTCGCCCGAGGCGCGGATGTACCTGTCGCGTCAGTTGTTTGAAGAGGCGGTCCACGTTCAGTTTTACCTGACGCTGCTCGACACGTACATTCCGGACCATCACGAACGCGAACAGGCCTTTGCGGCGGTCAACAACATTCCGTCGATCCACAAGAAAGCAGAGTTTTGCTTCAAATGGATCGATTCGATCCAGAATCTGCACGCTCTTGAGACCAAGGAAGACCGAAAACAGTTTCTGCTCAATCTGATCTGTTTTGCGACCTGCATCGAGGGCCTATTTTTCTTTGCGGCATTCGCATACGTCTATTTCCTGCGTTCGAAAGGCCTGCTTCACGGCCTCGCGGCGGGTACTAACTGGGTCTTTCGCGACGAATCGGCTCACATGGCCTTTGCCCTTGACGTGATAGGTGAGGTTCGCAAAGAGGAACCTGAGTTGTTTGACGAATCGCTCACCCGGCAGATCGTCCAGATGATCGGCGAAGCGGTCGATTGCGAAATGCAGTTTGCCGAAGACGTCCTCGGACTCGGCGTCTCGGGCCTGTCGATCAGCAACATGAGGCAGTATCTCGAGTACATCGCCGATCAGCGCTTCGTCATGCTCGGCCTGCCAAAGGTCTACGGAGCTAAGAATCCGTTCGACTTCATGGATCTTCAGGACGTTCAGGAACTGGCGAATTTCTTCGAACGCCGCGTCTCGGCCTATCAGGTCGCGGTCGCCGGTGATGTCAGCTTTAACGAAGCATTCTAAGGCCGCTTGCCATCGAGTTTGACGAAAGGCACGAAACGGGAATCTTCCCATTTCGTGTCTTTCACATTTTGCCGCCTGCTATTGTGAGATATTCCGATAGATCGCGACAAGCGTTATCGAGTGAAACGCGGCGATCATGATGTTGCTGATCACGACCGGATTTTTGATAGTTCCGACCGTCAACGGAGTCAGCACCTTGTAGATGACCTGAACCATGAGCAGAGCGGCGATCATCTTCGGGTCCGGGTAAAACAGTAGTCCCAGCGAAGCTAGCCCGATCGCGAGATAGATCGACAGCAGTATGCCTTGCGCTTGCGTCGGCCCGCCATAGCTTTTGACTACCCAGCCCAGGTTCAAAGCGATCCCCGTGCAAACCGGGATCAGCACCGCGATATTCAGGATCAGTGACAGGTAGAGCATCGATTGCATGTCATTGGCTTCGCACAACTTTATTGTGCGGATTCGCGATCATGCGTTCCCGATGGGCAACCGCTCTTATTTTGGCGGTGGAAGCATCAACACTTTGATTCAGCAATATCCAGAAATCGCTGAACTGACGCCCGGTTGAGTTTCCTTGTTGACCGGCCAAGGCGTATTTCGAGAGCCTTACGGACAATTTCGTGGCCGGGATGGCGAGATATGACCCATTCAGCACCGGCGGTCTTTGAACACAGTGTCCTTTCCTCAGCAAACCGCCAGGCTCGGCACGCATTCAAGACAGCATAGTGTCCATATGGGTCGTGAAACGGGTCAAATAGACGCTTTCGGTGCCACACGATCGTCTCTCTGACAATTGGTATCAACAGATCGTGCGGGATCGGCGCGATCACCTCGTTCGGCGGTGGGCCGAAGAGCGCGTATCCGGATCCCCGGCAGATGGCAAGGTCAAGAACAATGGCTTCATAGACGCCTCCGTATTCGATCTCCGTTTCCCATTCTTCGCCTTTAGATATTGAAAACTCGAAGGTTGGATGTAACGGGAGTTTGGTCACGCAACGCAGATCCGTAACGATCAGATCGAGGCCCTTGGCGGGGCAGGCAAGATCGCCTTTCCGGAGTTCGCCCGCAAGCCTGTCCTTCAGGCGTTGAGCCAGCTTTTTGTCCGTGACCACGAGGATATCCGCGTCGCTCTGTCCGGGCCGGAAGTCGTCGACCGCGATTGAACCAAACAAATATATCCCAACCAAGCGGTCTTGCAGGATATTCGCGATCCTCTCGGTCAATTGATAAAGATAGGATCGCAGAATGGGCTTCAGTTGGATCTGGTCATGGCTCGCTTCTCGCATGCTTCTTCGTAGGTACCGGCGCTTTCAGTATAATGTGACAATACAATTATGAACGGTACAGTAAAAGATTTTATCAAGCATCACTATCGGCATTTTAATTCGGCAGCACTTATCGACGCGGCTGAGGCATATACGCAACATCTTAACGGTGGGGGCAAGATGATGATCACGCTCGCCGGTGCGATGAGTACTGCAGAACTTGGCTTGTCTCTCGCCGAGATGATCCGTCAGGACAAGGTGCAGATAATTTCATGCACGGGAGCAAACCTCGAAGAAGATCTCTTCAATCTGGTCGCACACGATTATTACGAGCGAGTACCGCATTACCGCGATCTGACGCCGGACGACGAACAGGCTCTGCTCGACCGCCACATGAACCGCGTGACCGACACCTGCATCCCGGAAATGGAAGCGATGCGGCGGCTGGAAAAGGCTATGGTCGATGTTTGGACCAAGGCCGATGCGGCCGGAGAGGAGTACTTCCCACACGAATTTATGTACCAGGTGCTCAGGAACGGCTCGCTTGAGGAGTATTACCAGATCGATCTCAAAGATTCGTGGATGTACGCCGCGATGGAAAAGAACCTGCCGATGGTCGTGCCGGGCTGGGAAGATTCGACAATGGGCAATATGTTCGCCGGCCACGTTATCACCGGCGATATCAAAAACGTCCACACTGTCCGCACCGGCATTGAATACATGATGTCGCTTGCCGAATGGTACACGGCAAACGCGACCGACGATTCGACCATCGGGTTTTTCCAGATCGGCGGCGGCATCGCGGGCGATTTCCCGATCTGCGTCGTCCCGATGCTCCACCAGGACCTCGAGCGAGAGAACGTGCCGGTCTGGGGCTATTTCTGCCAGATATCGGATTCGACTACTTCGTATGGATCCTATTCAGGCGCGGTCCCGAACGAAAAGATCACCTGGGGCAAGCTCGAAGCCACGACGCCGAAATTTATTGTGGAGTCTGACGCCTCGATCGTCGCCCCGCTGATGTTTGCTTATAT
>CALDGX010000050.1 GCA_937941715.1 uncultured Chloracidobacterium sp.
GACGGCTCGCAGACTTTTTATGTGAAATACGGCGACTGGTTCGCCTGGCTCAGCACGATTGTAACGGTGATCTTGCTAGGATTGTGCTTTCTTCGAAGACGCGAAGCTGCAGTCGAACGTGGCTAGATACCTGCGTCTACTACCAAGGTTCTGCAGCGGGCCACCGATTGTTGTAGAATATCCCAGATGGAACTCACAGAACTTCAAACAAAACTCGACGCGATCAAAGAGAAAGTTACCCAACTTGGGAGGTTTCTTTGACGCCCCTGCCAAAAAGAAGCAGTTAGACGAACTTGAACAGCAGATCTCATCTCAGGGTTTTTGGGATGATTCGAACGCGGCCCAAAAGGTCGTACAGAGCCGTTCACGGATAGAAAAATCTCTTGCGCGTCAGGCAGGTTTTGAGACCGGCGTTTCGGACGCCGACGTGCTTTTCGAATTTGCGGCCGAGGACGCGGATTCGGCGGTGGAACTTGAAAGGCTCATTGAACGGCTGGATAAAGAGGTAAGCCTTGCCGAGACTGAGAGTCTGCTCTCCGGCGAAACTGATCCAAACAACGCGATCTGCTCGATACAGGCCGGTGCCGGTGGAACGGACGCCCAGGATTTCGCTCAAATGCTGCTGCGAATGTATCTGCGGTGGTGTGAAAAGAAAGGATTTAAGGCCGAGATCCTCGACGAGCAATCGGGCAGCGAGGCCGGTATTAAATCAGCCACCTTCCGAGTCGAGGGTGATTATGCGTACGGCCTGTTATCGGCTGAGGCGGGCGTGCACCGATTGGTCCGCATTTCTCCGTTCAACTCGGGCGGCAGCCGCGAAACGTCCTTCGCGTCGATGTTCGTAAGTCCTGAGATCGACGAAAATATCGAGGTAAATATCGAGGACAAAGATCTGCGGATCGATACCTATCGTTCTTCGGGAGCGGGCGGCCAGCATGTCAATGTCACCGACTCGGCGGTGAGAATCACGCATATTCCGACCAATATTGTTGTAACATGTCAGAATCAGCGGTCGCAGATACAAAATCGTGCAGTCGCGATGCAGGTCTTGCGTTCGAAATTGTACGAACTCGAACTTGAAAAGCGTCTCGAAGGCGCCGCCGAACTCGAAGCGACCAAACAGGACATTTCTTTCGGCTCGCAGATAAGAAATTACGTTCTGCATCCGTACCGCTTGGTCAAAGATACTCGCACAAAGTTCGAACGCTCCGACGTCGAGGTTGTGTTGGATGGTGATATAGACGATTTCATCAAGGAGTTCCTGGTGCATAAGAAGAGTACCAAGTAATTAATAATAGGTGGCGGGGAAGAAATTCGCTGACTCGTTACTTTTCACCGTTCACCTATCACCACGATCGATGAAAGTTTGTCCGACATGTAAAGAGACCTATCAGGACGACGAGATCAATTTTTGTCTCGCCGACGGCACGACTCTGCTCAAAAAGAAAAGTGGTAAAGCGGCCAAGCACTCGAGATTGAACGAGGTTGTCGCTGTGATCGTGGGAGTTTTGGCGGTGCTGGTATTCTTGTCGTTGGTGACGAGCAGTCCGGACGACCGTTCACTGATCTCGACGGGGGCCGGATTGGCCTCGACCCGAAATTGGGTCGGGGTGGTCGGTGCCAATATTGCGGCGGTTCTCTTGAGCGGCTTCGGTTGGACGGCGTATCTGATACCGGTGCTAATCGCACTGATGGCATGGCGAGTGTTTCTCTCGGACACGCTCGTGCCCAGTATTTCGCGGGTCGCTGGCTACATTTTCTTTGCGGTGTCGCTTTCGGGCCTCACCTCACTGCTTGGCGGATACGGTGCGATCATCGGCGAAGCTGCGGCTCTCGGAACTGCGTATTTCATCAGCAAAATCGGAGCCGGGATATTGCTGTCGGCGATTCTGATCTGTTCAGTTCTGCTGATCACCAATTTTACACTAACCGGGTTCCTGAGCCATTTTGACGTCGCTTGGGAAAATCTGCGGATACGCATTGACGAATGGCGTGAACGCCGGCGTGCCGAACAGCCTGCGGACGATTCGGCCCGAAAGCGGGCTGAGAAGCGGCGCGAAAAGCGCGAGCATGCAGCCGAAACGGTTCCGCCGACGATCTCGGTCGGCGAGATCGAGGCGTTTGCCGCGGCGGCGGCCCATCGTGACGAACCGCTGTTTGCTGACGAGCCGGTCGATTCGATCCCGACGATCGATACCCGCGATGAGCAGTACGAGACACGCAAGGTCCTCGACCCGGAGATCGAGAATATCCCGATCGCTCCGAAAAAAGCAGCGGACGATATTGAGGATGAGCCGACGTTTGAGGAAGATGAGTCGATCGACGAGGCCGCCAAGCCCCAGGCGCAGGACTATGAGAACTACGTCCTGCCTGATCCTTCGCTGCTATCCGAAGTGCCGCCGGCATTGACGCACAAAGAGTCCGAGCTTCGCGAGGTTGCTGCGCTGCTCGCCAAAAAGACCGCCGAGTTTAACGTCCCCGGCAAGGTAGTACATATTTCGCCTGGCCCGGTCGTGACGACCTTCGAATTCAAACCGGACGCCGGCGTAAAGTATTCGCGTGTGACGGGCCTCGTCGACGACCTTTGTCTCGCGTTAAAAGCCCCGTCGATCCGCATCGACCGTATCCCCGGCAAGGCGTACGTCGGGATCGAGGTGCCGAACGTCAAGCGTGAGACCATCTTTCTTCGCGAAGTGATCGAGTCGGCAAAGTTCACCGACTCAAGATCGCTGCTCACGCTCGGCCTCGGTAAGACGATCGACGGTGGTAAGTACGTCGCCGACCTCGCTAAGATGCCGCACCTTCTTATTGCCGGTGCGACCGGTGCCGGTAAGTCGGTCGGTGTCAACACGCTTGTGATGTCGATCCTTTACAAGGCAAAACCCGACGAGGTCAAGTTCATAATGGTCGATCCCAAACGCCTCGAACTCGGTCTCTATGCCGACATCCCGCATTTATCGACGCCGATCATCACCGACCCGAAAAAGGCGGCGACCGCACTCCGCTGGGCGGTGACCGAGATGGAACGCCGGTACAAGGACCTTGCCGGTCATTCCGTCCGCAACATCGACGGTTACAACGAAAAGATCAAGCTGTACAAGGCTGAGGGCCGGCTCGACGACAACGGCGACCCGTTCCGAAAGTTGCCGTACATCGTCATCATCATCGACGAGCTCGCCGATCTGATGATGGTCGCCGGCAAGGAGGTCGAAGAGTCGATCACGCGCCTGGCACAGATGGCCCGTGCCGTCGGTATCCATCTGGTGCTCGCGACACAGCGGCCGTCGGTGGACGTCATTACCGGGCTGATCAAGGCCAATTTCCCCTCACGCATCAGTTTCAGGGTGTCGAGCAAGGTCGACAGCCGGACGATCATCGACGGCAACGGAGCCGAGGCACTGCTCGGGCAGGGCGATATGCTGTTCCTGCCGCCGGGCAACAGCAACGTCACCCGTGTCCACGGAGCCTTTGTCGACGAGCACGAGATCATGAAGGTGGTCGATTTTGCCAAGGCACAGGGCCGGCCCGAGTATGACCGGACGATCACCGTCTCACAGGAAGAGCTCGAGGACGACGGCGAACTGCCCGGACGCCGCGACCCGCTCTTTCATGACGCGCTCCGCTGCGTCGTTCAGGCAAAGCGCGGTTCGACCAGCCTGCTCCAGCGTCACCTGCGGATCGGTTACGGCCGTGCCGCCGCCATCCTCGACGCTATGGTCCGCGAAGGCTATATCGGCGAAATGGACGGTTCGACCCGTGCCCGCCCGATCCTCGAAAAGGCGTACGAATATCTGCAGGACCTTTCCGAAATGGAAAACGAACAGTAGCGTGCCGCATTTGGCTTTTCCGCCGCCGCTCAACTATTATTAGCGGAAATGAGGTTCAGACTTTCACTGGTTCTCGTGCTCACCGCGGCGGTAGTGTCGTGCTCGACCCGGGCTGTCCTGCCACCGGCCGCAAACGCCTTGACCCCAGCAAACGCGATCAATATCAACACGGCGACCGTCGAGGAACTCGAGAAGCTGCCGTACGTCGGCCGAAAGACCGCCGAAGCGATCGTCGATTTTCGCATCGAGAATGGCCCCTTTCGACGAGTCGAGCATATTTTACAAGTTCGCGGAATGAGTGAGTCTCGTTTTGAGGTGCTGCGTCCCTCGATCAGGGCCGAATAGATGATATTTGATGGCTGACGATCGTAAAACCCGAGAGTATGATCGCCAACCGCTGCTTTGGCTTGCGGCTGCATTCGCCGGCGGGATCCTTGCCGCCGACCCAATTAACGTTACAACATCAATTTTGGTCGCCTTGTGCCTGTTCGTCGGATCCGTTGCGTTCATTATACGGGAGCATCGATTCGCGGTGGCGGTAACCATGTTTGCCTTTTTCGTCGCCGGGATGATGTCATCGACGATCGAAATGGCCTCCATCAGATCCGATCGCGTCCGCGTTCTCATTGATAACGGCAGCATCACATCGGGCGCGCCGATCGAGTTGGAAGGAGTATTGAGCCGGGCGCCGGAACCAATGCCGGACGGATTGATCGCGGATGTTAGTACGTCAAAGATCTCGTTCCGCGGGACGGAGACCTCGGTTTCCGGCCGAATACGTTTGTATTTGCCAACGGCAAACGGAAGCGGGATCGAAGACCGAGCTTTGCGGTACGGTTCCTTAATACGTGCCGCGTGCCGCATTTCCCGTGATGACGGCTTTCTTGATCCAGGCGTCGTGAGCCGAAAGCAAATGCTCGATCGGATCGGCATCGACGCGTCGTGTGCCGTGAAAAGCCGTTTGCTGGTCGAACCGATATCGAATGAAAGTGTGTTTTTGCCGCTGAAGTGGGCATACGACGCCCGTGCCGGCGTGATCGAGATCTTTCGCCGCGAGATCTCTCAACCTGCCGCGGGAATAATGATCGCGTCATTGC
Organism: uncultured Chloracidobacterium sp.; assembly: GCA_937941715.1. Classification (GTDB taxonomy): domain Bacteria; phylum Acidobacteriota; class Blastocatellia; order Pyrinomonadales; family Pyrinomonadaceae; genus OLB17. The sequence goes on from CALDGX010000050.1 coordinate 4,925, forward strand.
TCGGCAACAAATTCTATTTGGACAAGCGCACGGCCGATCTCTTTCGCGAAGGCGGCACGTTTCACATCCTGGTTATTTCCGGGCTTCATATCACCTTCATCGGCGGACTGTTATTGCTCGTCATTCGGGCTTTCACACGCAATCGCTGGGTCCAGTTTGGCGTCACGGTTATTGTACTTTGGTCATACACGTTTGCGGTCGGCGGTGATCTGCCGGTGGTCAGGGCGGCGATCATGTTCACCGTGCTGCTGTTTTCATTTGTTATTCATCGGCAAGGAACACTTCTGAATTCGCTGGGCGGATGTGCCCTGATATTACTTGTGTGGCAGCCATCGGCACTGTTTGACCCATCATTTCAACTCACGTTCGTAAGCGTTGGATCGATAGTCATTCTCGCCTATCCTATTATCGAAAAACTTCGAGCGATCGGAAGTTGGACGCCCACGACCGCATCGCCATTTCCGCCGAACGTTCCCAACTGGTTTTCGCGATCGTGCGAGTTGATATTTTGGAATCAGGCCGCGTGGTCGATCGAATCCAAACAGCAGATCTGGTCTGCGTCATTATATCGTCGTGAACTTCCCAATTGGTTATTACGCGGAGGCATTCAGCGGGCACTGCGGAACCTGGTCGAGGGCTTCCTGGTCTCGATCATTGTCCAGATATGTATGCTTCCGCTAAGTGTCGTGTACTTTCACAGAGTGTCGCTATCCTCAGTTTTTCTGAATTTGTGGGTCGGGCTCTTTATCGCAGTTGAGAGTTTTGCGGCGGTGATCGGTGCTCTATTTATGGCGGTCGGACGTCCGCTCGCGGTGCCTTTCTTCAAGATCGCAGAGGTAACTAACTGGATAATGTTGGCGCCGCCGGGTATATTTTCGGAGAATGGATGGGCCAGCTTTCGCCTGCCCGCCTACACCGGACCGGCTACGGTCATCTATTTCTTATATTTCGTACCGATCATGATCATTGCACTCGGGGTCACAGCCTGGGATCCGTTTATGGTCGGACGAAAGAATAGGCCATGGATTAAGGCGATGCCGATGGCCGGTGCGGCGACTGTTCTGCTGGCATCCATCATTATTTTCCATCCATACAGTGCCGGGCGGCCCGACGGTAAACTCCATCTGGATATTCTCGACGTTGGGCAGGGCGACGCCGCTCTTGTGACATTTCCTGACGGAACAACGATGTTGGTGGACGGCGGAGGCCGGTTCGACTATCGAAACGAGGACGCCGGGGGCGACGGGTTTGAACCCGACATTCGCGGTATCGGCGAGTCGGTCGTTTCCGAGGTGCTTTGGCAAAAGGGACTCGGCGGCGTTGACTACATCCTTGCAACACATGCCGACGCGGACCATATTCAGGGGCTCACGGACATCGCCGGCAATTTCGCGGTCAAAAAGGCCCTGATCGCCCGCCTGCCGTTGGACGATCCGGATTTCGCCGCATTTGCTGACAAGGCCCGACGGCGCGGTATCGCGACCGAGTTTGTTTCCCGCGGCGATGTCCTTCGGATCGGCAACGCCGTTGTCGAAGTGCTTCTGCCCGTCGCTGATGAAAGGCCTAATTCCGTTTGGGGCAATGACCAGTCGATAGTGTTGCGGATCACGATGGGAACACGGTCATTTCTATTGACCGGCGATATCGAATCAGCGGCCGAACGTGAACTCACGGCCGGTGGGGGAACGCTGCGTGCCGATGTTGTGAAAGTACCGCATCACGGCAGCCGGACGTCTTCGACCGACGATTTTATCAGAGCCGTCGGGGCATCGCAGGCGGTCATCTCGGTCGGGCGTACCTCTCCGTTCGGGCATCCGCATCGAGAGGTGGTCGATAGATGGAAAGCCTCCGGGGCCGATGTGCTGACGACCGGCGAACGCGGGATGATCTCGTACTCGACCGACGGAAGAGACCTTATATTGGAGACCTTCGATCCAAGGTAAAAAGGCCGGGATCATCGACCCCGGCCTCATATCATCTCTAGCGGATCACCCTATCTGTTGGTGTCCGTGTAAAACGCATTTTTCCACGCGTCGCCTTCCTTGATGCTGAAGGATGCGGCCCAAACGAATGGTGAGACCGGGTTGCCGTCACATTTGCCTTTTACGTCAATGTTGTACGTCGCGACCGCTACATCAGCGGTGACCGAGAACGCCTTTGCATCGCTGAATTTGTAATCCAGCCCTTCACATTTCTGGTCACCCCACTGTTTGATCGCATCAGCTCGTGTCATCCTGCCAAGGCCTGAAACGTACATAAAGTCCTTCCACATTACGCCCTCGATTCCGGCCTTGTCGCGTTGTTTCCATGCATCCCAGGCTTTGGTCTCGATCGCCATCAGGGCTTCGGTCAAAGCGTCCGGCTTGTCTGTTGCCGGAGCCGCATCCGGCTTCTTGACCGGAGCTGCGGCCGGTTTCGGTGGCGACTTAGGATCTGTTACAGGGTTCTCCAGATAGAGATATGATTTCCATTTGTCTCCTTCGCGGACATAGACGCTTGACGACCAAACGTTCGACGGAACCTTTTTGCCGTCACATGTGCCGTCTTGGGCTCCCTTAAATGTCAGAACGGCAAGGTCAGGTCCAAGCATTGACATCTGCTCGTCTGAAAATGAGAAACTCTTGATGTCGCATTTCGCTTCTCCGAACGCTTTCATCATCGCAGCTTTGTCCTGACGGCCGGCAGCCGGGGTAAAGCCGATGGCTTTGTCCGACAGGTTCTCTTGGTTCCATTTGGGATCCCTCGTCTTCCAGGCTTCCCAGCCGGCCTTCTCGATCGCCATAAGAGCGTCCTTGGTCGGGGCTGCGGCGACAGGCTTCGCGGCCGTATTGGCGGCATTGGCGTTAGAAGCGTTGACGTTGTTTGCCGCCGGCTTATTGTCGGCAGGTGCTCCACATGCCGCAAAAAAAGCTGCGGCCGCGAACGTAAATGAGATCAAACTGAAGCGTTTCATATATTTTTCTCCTGATCCAAACCATGCCATGTCCAACGGAACCGGTTAATTCCGATCCGTCGCTGGCAATTACCAACCTGTTCCAAATTCAATATTGGTAGATCTCCTAAACTATACACCCATATTTGAAAATTGATTACACTTACATAAGGTTTCATTGTTGGATTCGACCGCATATTATTCGATTGCGAAAAAGGACCGTCGATGACGGCCCTTTTAAACTCGAATATATTGATCGCAATTTACATCGCCGGCGATTCGAACATAAAGGCCAGCTTCCACGCTTCGCCCTCTTTGACATACACGGCCGACTGGAAGAGCGGGCCGTTCTTCTGTCCGTCGCAGGTGCCGTCGGCGGTGCCCTTGAGCGTCAGCAGTTCGACGGTCGGCGACAGTGCGGAGGCAAATCCGTCAGCGACGCTGACCTTGGTGATGCCCTCGCACTTCATCGTCTCGGTCCACTGTTTGATGACCGCGTCCTTACCGGATAGATAGCCGCCGAGCGGATCGACTAGTGCCATATTGGCCGAGATCATATCGCCGAAGGTCTTGGCGTCCTTGGCCTTAAAGGCTTCCCAACCGGCGGTGTGCAGTTTGACCAGTGCGTCGGTGTTGGGGCCGGGCTTAGGCTTGTTGGCCTCTTCCTTGGCGACGGTCTCGGCATCCTTCTTAGGAGCGTCTTTCTTCGCCTCGGGCTTGGGTGGTGCCGGCGGCGGATTCTTGGGGTCTATGACCAGCGTCTCGCTGTGAAACGCACCTCTCCATTTGTCGCCGTCGCGGACATAAATCGTGGCCGCACGCGTCGGGCTGGGCAGTTTCATCGCCGCTCCGTCGGTGGAGGTGCAGCTGCCGTCAAAGGTGCCCTTGTACGTCAGGACATAGGTGTCGTCGTTGATCTTGGACATCTGCGGGTCGTCGAGGTTCCAGGTCTTGACGTCACACTTGAATGAGCCGATCATGCCGGCCAATTCGGCCTTGTTCATACGCATTCCTTGCTCAAATGATACAAACTTGTCGGAAAGGTTGGCCTCGAAATACGCCTTATCACCCTTGAGCCACGCTTCGTTCGCCTTCTTGTCCATCTCGAACAAGGCTTCCTTGGTCGGGGCGGCCGCGACCGGCTTTGCGGTGTTGGCGTTGGTGTTTGTATTGGCGGGTTTGTTCTCCGCCGGAGCTCCGCAGGCCGCGACAAACGCGGCTGCCGCAGCGATCAAAACTATTACCAATGGTCTTTTCATACAAATTTCTCCTTCCGGTAATTACCGTACAAAAAACGCAAAAGCCCGACAGATCTTTCTTCCAAAAAACCCCTCGAGCGTTCCAACAGTCGTCCTAATTGGGTATAGTTTTAACACTGCCCCTACATATTGTCAAGCAAAAAGTTTGCCGGTCAGTGCTTAAAATGGCGTATCCCGGTGAATGCCATCGCGATACCGTGCTCGTTGGCGGCGGCGATCGACTCTTCGTCCTTGATAGATCCGCCGGGTTGGATGATTGCCGTTACGCCAAAAGCAGCCGCCTCATCGACGTTGTCGCGAAACGGGAAGAACGCGTCCGAAGCGAGGGCCGAACCGGCCAACGGCAGCGAAAACCGCTCGGCCCGCATCGCGGCGATCCGAACCGAATCGACGCGGTTCATCTGGCCCGCACCGACGCCGAGCGTCTGTTCGCCATTGGCAAAAACGATCGCGTTCGATTTGACGTGCTTACATACCGTCCAGGCAAGCTGCATGGCCTTGACCTCGTCATCCGAGGGCCGGCGTTCCGTAACGATCTTGAGATCATCAAGCTCGAGCTTGTGAACGTCGGCGTCCTGTACGAGAAAACCGCCGCCGATCTGTTTGTACTCCAGCCGAGAGCGATCAGCCGTCCGCTGTCCGCTGACGCGGAGGACGCGCAGGTTCTTTTTGGCGGCGAAAACCTCAAGCGCCGCGTCGTCGAAGTCGGGGGCGACGATAACCTCGGAGAATATTTCAACGACAGCCTTTGCGGCCTCGGCATCGACCTTGCGGTTAAAGGCGACGATGCCGCCAAATGCCGATACCGGATCGGTCGCGAGGGCACGCTTGTATGCCTCAAGATTGTCATTGCCGGTGCCGACGCCCGAAGGATTGGTGTGTTTGATGATGGCGACGCCTCGCGTGTCGAGGTCGTTGACCAGGTTCCACGCTGCCTCGGCATCGACGAAATTGTTGAACGACATTTCCTTGCCCTGCAGTTGTTCAGCATCGGCAATTCCGCCTTTCGAACCGTCGCCGTATAAAGCGGCGTGCTGATGCGGGTTTTCCCCGTATCGAAGGTCGACCACCTTGGCCAGTTCTATGACCTGAAATTCGGGCAGGCCGTCAGCCTGTGCAGCGGTTGCCTCCGGCTCGGCCAATTCGTCGTCATCCGTCTCGATGAACATCAATCCGCCGAGCGGATTTAACGGTTCAAGGCGCTCGAGGTCCTCGTTTGACAATTGGCGGGCAAGGTACGAGGAGATCGCCAGGTCGTAGCTCGCCGTCCGCGTATAGGCGAGGGCCGCGAGCCGAGAACGCGTTTCGAGCGAGAGCGATCCGTCGTTCTCGCCCATTTCGGTGATAAGTTCGCCGTAGAGCCGGGTGTCGGTGACCACCGCGACGTCACGCCAGTTCTTTGACGCCGACCTGATCATCGCCGGTCCGCCGATATCGATGTTCTCGACCGCATCCTCGAGCGAAACGCCGTCTCGTGCGACCGTCGCTTCAAACGGGTAGAGGTTGACGACCACCATATCGATCGGCTCGATGCCGTGTTCACGCATCGAAGCAACATGTTCGGCGTTGTCCCGCAAGGCCAGAAACGCCCCGTGCATCTTGGGGTGAAGCGTTTTGACGCGGCCGTCCATCATTTCGGGAAAACCGGTCACATCCGATACGTCAATGACCTCAAGCCCGCTCTCACGCAGAGCCGCGGCCGTTCCGCCGGTCGAAATGATCTCGACGCCGTGCCGTGCCAATGATGCCGCAAAGCCGGCCAATCCGCTTTTGTCAGAAACGCTCAAAAGAGCACGTTTGATCTTGCGTAGTTCGCTCATAAAATAGAAAAAGCGGCCAAATTGACCGCCTTTGTTCCCCCAGGTATTATCTCCCCGCACTTCGCGGGACACGATTTCGTTCTGATCCTGTCGAATGCATTCGGGGCACGCAGTGACCTAGAAAATAAAGCGTCCGAGAAACAACAGGCTCAACAAGAAAACCATTGCGTAGATAATGACCTTGATAAGACTCATAATGGACTTTGTGCTAAAGTGATGCGTTCCGGGTCATATGACCAAAAACCCATTCTAGTCTCGTTCATTTGGCGATGTCAAAAAAAATCCATTCAATTTCAGCCGTTTTGGCCGTCACGATAGAGATTTTACAATTCTTTACATTTGCAGCCGGCCAGGACGCCCGGATCACCGTCAGTCTGGCCGAAAACGGCCGTGTCCTCGCGGCGGTTCGGGGCCGGTTGGCGCCCGCTGAGGCTGACGCCGTCCGCGAGATCTGGTTTCTGGACAGCATTGCCGGTGTCGACGGGCTCTCGCGTCGGCGTTCGAGCGTTAAAGTACTCGGACACGGCGATAATGTCATCGACGAGAGCAGCGTTGCCGGTTCGACGCGTATCCGGCGGGCCGGTATCGGCGGTTACGCTTACACCGTCGATCTCACGCCTGTCGGCGTTACATCCGCGGCTCATATTTCCTGGGCCAACGCCACTGGCGGCGTCCTAATGTTGGACGATCTCCTGCCGCAAAGTGTCGGGCGAAATGCCGCCATTCAACTCGACCTGCCGCCGGGATGGAGAGCGTTAACGACAGAAACCCAGACCGCTCCCGGTACATTCTCTGTCGGCAACGTCGAAAAGGCCGTGATCTACATCGGTGCGGACATTCGCAACCGGCGAATACCGGCCGGCGACCGCACGCTCGACCTCGCCGTCTCAGGCGAATGGCTTTTCACCGACGCCGAGGCCGCTGAGATGTCGGCGGCCATCTTCGACGCCTACACGCGGCAATTCGGCAAACTGACCAACGAACCCAGGCGGATCTTCATTAGCAGATTTCCCGGTCAGACGCGGATCGGCGCCTGGGAAGCCGAAACGCGCGGCCGAAGCGTGACGATCCTGTCGGCCGATATGCCGTTCAAGGCTCAGTCGATACAGCGGCTGCACGAGCAGCTGCGGCACGAGATATTTCACCTATGGGTGCCGAACGGCGTCAATCTCGGCGGCAATTACGACTGGTTCTATGAGGGCTTTGCTCAGTACGCGGCACTCAAGACCGGCGTTGCCGCCAATCAGATCAGATTTGACGACATGCTGACAACGCTCGCCCAGGCATACAATATCGACCAGGTCCAACCTGACCGCCGATCGCTGATCGAGGCGTCGGCGCTTCGATTCGCCGGGGCAAACTCGATGGTCTACGCCAGAGGAATGCTCGTGGCATTTCTCAGTGACCTCGCGATTCTGAAGGCGACAAAGGGCCGGTCATCTGTCGAGTCGCTGCTTCGCGAGATAGTCGAAAGGCATCCGCTCGCCGGCCCGCGGACCGACGGCAATGCCGCCGTACTCGCGGTGATGCGCGGGCGAAGGGAACTAGTACCCGTCATCGATCGTTATATTACCGGCGGCGAGCGGCTGGACTGGCAGTCGTTTCTTGACGACGCCGGCATCGCCGCGGCCGGTAAGGCTCCGCTCACAAAACTTGCCGTCAGGCCGGATCTGAACGGCCGGCAAAAGGAAATCCTGGACAAGTTGGGTTATAATAACTGGCGAAAATTGTCCCGTGATCTGAAATGAAAACGAAGTTAACCATTCTCTTGCTCCTTGCCGCAATGGCCGTCTTTGCCGGCAGCTGTACTTATATCGACTCGACCGTCAGCGGTGTTTCCAGTGCTCTCGGTGCCAATGACAAGGCTACCGTGATCGCCAAGACCGCTCAGATCCGGACCTCTTACGCCGTGGTCGCGGCCGACCTCCTCGAGGTCAAACGCGGCGATCAGCTCGACATCATCGATCAGATCGATTTTGAAAAGGTCCCGTGGTTCCGCGTACGCGCCCATGACGAGGCACAGACCGAAGGCTGGATCGAGGCACAGAACGTGATCACGAGCGAAACGCTCAACAAATCGAAGAAACTCGCCGAGGAGTTTCAAAATACCACGCCGCAGGCCGCGGGTATCATCAGATCGGCCTCAAACCTCAGGTCGGCCCCGGATATGAATCCGGAAAACGTCCTTTTCAAGCTGGCAAACGGTTCGACGTTTGAAATAATGACCTGGAAATTCGTCCCGAAACAGGAGGTCCCGGACGTCGACGACGCTCCGAAAGGCCAGCAAAAGACCGGCAAGCGTTCGAAGAACGCCGAGATCGAAGCGGCAAAAGAAGCCGGCGAACCTGACAAACTCGAGGACAAATACGACATCTGGTATCAGGTCAGGCTTGATCCGGCGGTCTCGCCTGCTCCGGCCGGTTGGCTGTTCGGCCGTCAGGTCGAACTGCAGGTGCCGAGCGACATCGTATTTTTCCAGCAGAACAACCGCAAATTTATCACCTGGCAGCGTTTGGATGCCGAGACCGCCGATAAAGGTACGGTCGGCCGCGGGTCGACGCCCGGCAGTTGGGTCATCCTGACCCGGACCAACGCGGTCAAGCCGATCGACGGGGTCGAACCCGATTTTGACGGCATCCTCGTACTCGCCTTCGATAAGTACGACCAGAGTTACTACACCGTCTGGCGAAACGCACCGAACACCGAGGTGTGGGGTTCGCTGCCGCTTAAGGTCGAGGGCAAAGGCGACAACAAGACGTTTACGCTGCAGCTCCGCAACGCCGAGGGCCGCATGGACACCAAACAGTTCGTCGTCTTTAAGGACAAGGCACGTCTAAAGGTCACGCCGCCCGAGGATATCGCCCAGTATCAGACCAAGACGAAATAGACACCGAAAAGAATGAACGACGCCGAAAGCCCGTTCCCAGAGCCGTTCGAGATCGAGATCACCGACTCGATCGACCTTCATTCCTTCAGCCCGAAGGATGTGAAAAAGGTGGTCGAGGCATATCTAGTCGAGGCCCGCGGTAAGGGCTTTTCGATCGTCCGCATCATCCATGGCAAGGGGATCGGCGTTCAGCGTGAGATGGTCCGCAGTGTTCTCGCCAAGTCCGACATCGTCGAATCGTTTAAGAACGCGCCTGAGTTTTCGGGCAGTTGGGGAGCGACGATAGTCAAGTTCAAGTCCGTTTAAGATTCGTCCAGGACTTCGGCCCACGCATCGTCCTCGGCAGGCCTGGTTTCGGCGGCCGGCTTGTACAACTCAAGCAGGGCATTTTGTTCAGCGAGTTTGGTCTCGGCACGTTCGAGCCTGGTCGCAAGGCGTTCGGCACGTTTTTCGAGGCTGCGGACGTGCTTTTTGCGTTCGCGGTCGATACGGTCAAAGTAGAACATATAGGCAAACTGAAACCCTGTGATCCCGATCAGCACAAACAGCAGGCAGATCAGCGTGTACATCAGCATTAGGCAATTACTCCGCGTAAGAAACGTGTTCGAACATCAATTAGATAATTATAACCTTGACCGCCCGCACCCGGAAAAGTAAGAATTACGTATCCGACGGCGAGCGGCCCGACGCCCGAACCCGCGAAATTACCTATGGCAACAATGACGCTGACACTCGAATACACGCTCCTTTGCGACGACGTTCGCATCGAGATGGGCAATAAGATCTCGCTGATGGGCATATTTCAAAACATCATGGTCGAGAAACTGCCCGTTTCGCTGATCAAGTTTGCCGTCATCAATCACTGGCGGGGCGAGGGCAATCACCAGACCGAGGTTCGAATATTGTCGCCCGACCGATCGAACGTGGTGGTCACGTCGCAGCCGACGTCCATCGAACTCGCCGCCGGCGGCTTTACCGACAACGTCAGCTTTTTTGTCAACGTCGTGTTTCCCGACGCCGGGACCTATTGGGTCCAGACCATCGCCAATGGCGGCGTGATCGACGAGTTTCCGCTGATCGTGGCGGATCAGGCAAGTATGGAGTCGATGCAGCCCGCCGACGAGATCTCGGAAACGATCAACTGATC
>CALDGX010000051.1 GCA_937941715.1 uncultured Chloracidobacterium sp.
TCATCAAAAATACCCCTGATCATCGGCTGTACGCCTCAAATGCCCAATTGTATCATTTTGCCATTGCCGAAGAAGACGTATTTTCTGGCCTATCGAACGAACGAATTCGGCAATGGCAGATCGCCGGCCGAGCCGAACTGCTGGAAGAGCGTGCCTGCGGCCGATTGATTGACATACCACGTCGTGTTGGAGGGGCGGAAAACACCTGCGTCCGTCTTGCCGTCGCCGTCATAATCGCCCGGAACGGGCATATCGCCGTTCGTTCCAAAGGGAAACGCGTAAAACGACAGATCTTCGCTCCTGAGCACGTACCAAACGCCGCTTGACGGCCGCCAGACCGCGATGTCCGCACGCCCGTCGCCGGTATAATCGGCCGCCACGGCCTTATCGCCCGAAGAGCCGAACTGCGTGACAAAAACGCCGTTTGATAGGCTTTGATTTATCCACCATTCTCCTGAGACCGCACGGAATATGGCGAGGTCGGCCTTGTCATCGCCGTCGTAATCTGCCGGCACCGGCACATCCGACGAGAGGCCCCATTGCTGCACCCGGGCCTGCAAATTCGAGCTCTGCCGTATCAGAAATCTTGCGGGTTCGCTGATAAAGTCGGTCAGCCGCCAGACGGCGAGATCGGCTTTTCCGTCACCGTCATAATCGGCAGGTACCGGCGTGTCAAAGAGTATCGCCTGTTCAATATTGGTCGCTCCCCACTGCACTGCCGTGTAGGAATAAGTCGAACTTTCCAGGATGTACCAGGTGCTGTTTTCGCCCTTGCGAAATACCGCAAGGTCGGTCCTGCCGTCGCCGTCATAGTCGGCCGGCACCAGCCTGTCGGCCGACACGCCCCACCGAATCGATGTATAGCCCTGTTGACTGCGTAAAATATGCCAAACTCCGTCCGACGGGCGATAGACCGAAACGTCGGCCCGGGCATCTCCGTCAAAGTCGAACTGTGTTCGTCGCGCCGCTTCGTTGGTAAATATCTCAACCGCTCCCATATCGGGTCGGGCATTGCCGTCGCCGTCACCGTCGATCGGCCGGGCTGATCCGCGTTGGTCGATCGCCGGAAAGTTAGCATTGTCTGCCGAATCGATCGCGGGGCTGCCCTTGATCAACGCCCGCCAAGCCGCCCGGCCACTGCTGTATTTGAGCCCACCCAGGCCGGGATCGCGATTTAGCACATTGCCGGTCGTCGTCCCAAAAAAGTTGATGCCCGCGGTGTTTTCGACCAGATTGTACCCGAGCGAATCAAAACGACCGACCCAATCCTGCGACGTACCGCCGAGGGCCGCATTGTCACCGATGATCGTGTTTTGCGTGTAGTTGACGCCCATACACTCGACGCCTCCGCCATTCTGGCCCGCGATATTGTGCGAGATAGTGACGTTCAGGAGATTGACGAGTGAATACAGGTTGCCGGTGCTGAGCCCGCCGCCCGTGGTATTTGTACGGTTGTTCGTGACGGTCGTGTTGGTCAGATCGAGCCGGCCGGGGTTGAACGGGCCGCCCTCCGAATAAATGCCTCCGCCCTTTAGGCCCGCCGTGTTGCCCGCGATCAGCGAACCGCGAACATCGACCGCCGGTTCGCTGTTCAGGCCCTGGCCTTCGTTCATCAGCCCGCCGCCGATGCCGTTGGTCACATTGCCCGAGATGACGCTGTTTGTCAGGAAAAGCGTCGACAGCGAAGCCCGGTACCTGATGCCGCCGCCGCCAAAACTCGTCGGGTCGGCCGTGTTGTTCGTGATCGCCGAGGCCGTGATATTCATCGCGCTATAGCTCAGGATGCCGCCGCCGCCGCCAAAACCGCATCTGTTGGCGTTTATCATCGTGTCGTTTATTACCACCGAGCCGTTGATCGTGAAGATACCGCCGCCGGCGTCGGCTGCCGTGTTGTTCTCGATCAGCGAACCGAGAATGGTCATATTGCCGCTGTTGGCGATCGCACCGCCATCCTGCCCGCGATTGTTTTGAAAGACTGAATTCGAGATCGTGACCTCGGACTGAAACCCCCAAACGCCGCCTCCGTCACCCGCACCGATATTTGCCTTAAAGGTCGACCCGGTGATCATCGCCGGCGCGTTATAGACGTAAATGGCGCCGCCGGCGTTCTGGGTCGTGCGGTTTGCGGTAAATGTACTGTTCGTTATCGTCAGTGGCTGCAGTGAAGCCGATATCGCTCCGCCGCCGAACGCGAGGTTGTCATTGAAGTTCGAATTATTGACCGTGATCCGCCCGTTGCCGCCGATGGCTCCGCCGTTGCCGCCGATCGGACTGTAGTTGCCGGCGAATATGACGTTATTGACCATTAGTTCGGAGTCAGCAGCGATCAGAATGCCGCCGCCATTGCCGCCGTCCGCCGGTCGGCCGCCGATCACGCGGATGCCCGCAACCGTCACCTTCGAACCCGTTGCCAGAAACAGGATGCGACTCTGGCTATTACCGGAGATGGTCAGTAGATCGGCGCCCGGGCCATTGATGGTGAGCGCTCCGTTATTGTCAGCCTGCAACTGGGTGCCGCCGAGCGTTATCGTTCGCGTGACGTTAAAGACCGTAGGGTCGAAAGTAATGGTATCGTCAGTTGAGGCCGCGTTCGCGGCAGCGACCGCTTCGCGCAGGCTGCAGTCAGCGTTGCACACGCCGTCGTTGGTGTCGGCGGTCTTGGTCACGACGAGGTCCGCGGCGTTTGCCAACGCCGCCGAAACACCCACCAGTACCGCCCAGAACACCGCCGAAACCAGATACCTCTGCATATGCTCAACCCGTACCGCAAGTATATTACATCGCCGGCCCGCCGCGTATATTTTTAACTTCACGGCCGGTTTATGTATTTGTAACATTCG
>CALDGX010000052.1 GCA_937941715.1 uncultured Chloracidobacterium sp.
AGTTCGCCCGGCAGTTCCTGTACAAACTCCTTTTGTTCACCGGTCTTTGGATGGGTGAAAGACAGCTTTTCGGCGTGGAGGAAAAAGCGACGCATTGTCACGATGGCATTGCGGACGTTGATATCTGCGACGGTGTTGTCGCGGCCTTCGTTATAGATCTCGTCGCCGACGACGGGGTGATTGATGTAGCCCATATGGACGCGTATCTGGTGCGTGCGGCCGGTCTTGATCTCGACATCCAGCAGTGTGAATTTGCCGTATCGCCTTCTGACTTTCCATAGCGAAAGCGCACTGCGGCCGTACGCCGCAACTTTCATACGCAGTCGGTTATGCTTATTGCGGCCGATCGGGGCGTCGATCTTCCCGGTGTTCTGATCAGGCGAACCGTGGACGAGCGCCATGTACGATTTATAGACCTCACGCGAACGAAACTGCTCCGACAACGCCTCGTGTATCTTGTCGGTCTTGGCGACCACGATCAGGCCCGACGTGTCCTTGTCGAGGCGGTGGACAATGCCGATACGGGCCTCGTTTGGAGTCCCGCCTTTAGGTGGCAGGCCGGCTGAAGCCGGTACTCCCAGCGAAAAGTGAAACGCGATCGCGTTCGCCAGCGTTCCGGATTGCACGCCGGCACCTGGGTGGACGACCATTCCCGCAGGCTTGTTGATGACGGCCAAATACTCATCTTCAAAAACGATGTCGAGTGGAATATTTTCTGGCTCAAACCGATCGACCGTCACCTCGACCAGATCGACGTCGATCTCGTCTCCCTGACGGACCTTATACGACGGTTTTGCCTTTTTTTCGTTGACGAGAATGTCCTCGTTTTCGACCAGCCGCTGAAGCCGGGACCGCGACCAATCGGCTATGTTCTCGGCCAGATAGGCGTCGAGTCGCATACCTGCGTCGTCCCCGGTGACAACGAATGTCAATGGGTCCGATTCGGATACGTTGGTTTCGTCGGCAGATGCGGCCGCTCTTTCGTTTTCGTTCGACATATTGATTTAAGAAAGACCGGCTTGTATGCTCACTTGACCGCGTCCCTGAGCAACTCGTAAGCGGTGGCGTTTCGAGCAGCAAATGCACGCTTTTGCCAATTAGGCAGCAGATCATCAATAACCAGAAAAAGTGCGAGCCCAATATCCTGCGACCAGTATTTGCCGCCGCGTCTGATCAGTTTTAGAGCGTCCGGCCTCGGCAAACCCTGATCCAGAGCGGTCTTGAATGCGGCCCAATTTGCAACACCCTCCATTGTCAGGAACACGTCTTCAATCTCGGAAAATTCGGCGTTTTCACCCGCAAAGTAGAGTTCCCGTCGCTGATCGATCACCTTGAGCGCCATCGCGGCCAATCGCCTTTTTTCAGCACGGCCCTGCTGCGACGCCGCTTCATAAAGCAGCTTTCGCTCGGATTCGATCATGGCCCGAAAATCTTCGACCTTTTCAAAACTCTTTTGAATGATATCGTCGTCGATCTCGTCCGGCGTTTTTTTTCGCTTTTCGATCTCGCTGAGCCGCTCGTAAAAGCCGCTGTGCAACGTATGCGTCATCTCATGGACAAAGACCGACGCGGCGAGTACATCAATGTTGGGCTCACTTTGCAAATGCGGGGCCTTTCTCCATATGGCGGGCAGTGCCGAGATCAAGAATGATGCCGCGCCTTTGTCGTACGGTGCGGCAAAACTCAAAAGGCCCACCGGCACTTCTCCGCCATCCGGAAGTGTGATCTTGCCGCTGTGCGGTGCGATCCACGCCCTTACGGTTGTGCGGCCAAATCGAGACCTTTTTGGTCTGACCGGCAGCGGATCGTTCGGTAGAAATTTTGGATCCGGTACGATGTGGATGACACAAGTTTCGTTAAATAGCAACAACCACGGCAACTTTGCAGACGGCAGGCCGAGCGACTCTTTGCGAACCTTTTGCCAGACGGCGATCGAATTGCCTACCCAAACGCGTTCGTCTGGCCCGACAGGACACGGAGTCTGGGAAAGAGCAAACGTGCCGAAGACACATATTATGCTCACGGCAATGGACAGAGAGTCTCGTGCTTTCATTAGTTACCGGCGACCGTCGCTGTCGGCGACTGGGCGTTTTTCAAACGTATCACCATAAAAACGATCGAGCCCGCGGCAACCAAAAGACTGATGATCTGCGAAGTTGAAAGTCCGGTCAGTGTCGTCAAGCCCCAAAGGTCACCTCGTGGATCATCCCGGATAAACTCGATAGAGAATCGAAATATCGCGTAGATAATGCCGTAGGCGATCAATACCTGACCGTCAAATTTCTTTCGGCGATGCAGCCAGATCAACAAGCCGAAGACCGCAAGCATCGTGAAGGATTCGATGAGCTGAGTAGGATGAAGGTAAAGGTCCTCGTTGCTCGGGCCGTACATCGGAACACCGGTGTATTCGTGACCCTTTTCGGTAAAATGTACACCCCAAAACCAATCGGTCGGCTTGCCCCAACAGCACCCGGCCGCAAAGCACCCTTGACGTCCAAAGGCCTGACCCAAGGCAACGCCGGGAGCAAATGCATCGGCAACCTTCCAAAATGGCAATTTGTAGAACCGTATTAAAAAGACGAGTGCGAAAAATCCGCCCAATAGCCCGCCATAGTAAACACCGCCGGAACGCAGAAAGTCGAGCGTGAACACGTGAACGTCGGGCTCGACGAAAAACATCAATAATTTGGAACCGACTAGACCGCCGACCAAGACCCACAAGCCAAGATCGTATATTCGTTCCTTAGGCAGACCGTCGCGGGCCGCCAACCTTGACGCGGCAAAAAGAGCAAGCAGCATGCCGACCGCCAAAAAGATGCCGTACGTTGTTATCGGGAATGTTCCTATTCGGAATAGTTCAGGATACATATATTGCGGAGTGAGCGATCAGAATCTGTGAGTAAGCCAACAAGGCCTTGTCTTCGCGTTCACACATGGCCCGTCATGACAAGGCCGAACTCGCCAAGAAAACCTAAGGCTCATCCCGTCAATTGTCAGCGACCACAGGATTAACTTCTTTATTCTGATCTCTATGCTCCGATCTCTCGTTTTTTTTCGAAAGGAACATATCGATCATAAGCAGTCCGGCACCAATGCAGATCGAAGCGTCGGCCACATTGAACGTAGGGTAATGCCAACCGCCGAACTGGACATCGATAAAATCAACAACAAAGCCCAACCGGATGCGGTCGGTCACATTACCGACGATACCGGCGAGCAATAGAGCCAGAGAACCGAGAATGCGGTCGTCGCTTCGCGGCGTTCGCCAAAAAAAGTACAGGACCAGCGATGCGGCGACAAACGCTACAAGTGATAATCCCCAACGGCCCGTGTCACCATGATCATCGAGCATCGAAAATGCGACGCCCGGATTTTCAGCATAGGCAAAGTTGAGAAAGCCAGAGATCACCGATCTGTCACCGCCAAAGCGCAATACCCGCGTTGCCCAGGCCTTTGAGGTCTGGTCGATCAAAAATACTCCGCCCGCGATCGCAAGGTAGCCAAATTTCCACAGAATATCTTTTTT
>CALDGX010000053.1 GCA_937941715.1 uncultured Chloracidobacterium sp.
GTTCTCCAGGCGGCGATCGTCGCTTCACACCGTATCTTTATCCTGCTCGACCGCGAGGTATTGATCGAAACTCCGGCAAAACCGGTACGAAAAGGCAAGATCGAAGGCCGCATCGAGTTTGAGAACGTCTGGTTTGCTTACAAGGGCGAGGATTGGGTCCTCAAGGACGTGTCGTTTGCGGTGGAGCCCGGTGAGAGTATCGCTCTCGTCGGCCATACCGGTTCGGGCAAGACGACTATCACCAATCTGCTGATGAGATTCTACGACGTTCAGAAGGGCCGCGTCCTGCTCGACGGCGTCGACATCCGCGAATGGGACCTCCGTGACCTGCGCTCAAACTTCGCGGTCGTGCTTCAGGACGTGTTCCTGTTCAGCGGCTCGATCGAGAACAACATCAGGCTCGGCAACGCAGAGATCGGACGCGAGCGGGTCGAATGGGCAGCCGTCGAGGTCAGGGCCGACGAGTTTATTCGCAACATCGACGGCGGTTACGAGGCCGAGGTCAAGGAACGCGGTGCGGGCCTCTCGGTCGGGCAAAAGCAGCTGATCTCGTTTGCCCGTGCGCTTGCGTTCGACCCCAAGATCCTGATCCTTGACGAAGCGACCAGTTCGATCGACACCGAGACGGAACAGCTGATCCAGAAGGCGGTCGAACGCGTAATGGACGATAGGACTTCGCTGGTGGTCGCCCACCGGCTCTCGACGATTCAAAAGTGCGACCGCATCATCGTGCTGCATCACGGCGAACTGCGTGAGATCGGCACGCATAATGAATTGTTGGCAAATCGCGGGCTCTATTGGCGTCTATATCAGTTGCAGTACTCCGAGGAGAAGCTCGTCCATTTCTCCGCCGAGCCGTCTGCAGTTTGAATCGGCGGCGGCCGAGTTGTGCACGCCGCTCAAATATTGTTAGGTCTAACGCGTGTGTTTGTTTATAATAACGGGGTAATTCTCTCGGTTGTTTTTCCGCAATGAACGACGTTCTCCAACAAGCCTTCGATCTCGTCACCTCCGAGCTATTCGAGCGATGCCGCGAAAACGCTCCAAATTTCGGCGTGACGATCGAGCGATTTCGAGCCTCGCTGGAGAGGACAGTGCGGAAGTATCTCATCGACGCGTCTGACGAACCGACCGCCGAGGCTGACCTGCGTGAATTTATCGAGACGATCCAGGCCGACGATCTGTTCCTGGCACTGGCGTGCGCGGACGGAAATGAACGTGCCTGGTGGGAATTTGACCATAACAACCGCTCATATATGGAGCGCGTCGCCCGCCACCTCGCCAAGACCGAGGCCGACGCCGAAGAGGTTGTCGATTGGGTTTACGGTGAGCTGTACGGGACCCGTGTCGTTGACGGCGAGCGCGTGTCCAAGTTTGCTACCTACAGCGGCCGCGGCTCAATGCGGGGTTGGCTGCGTACTGTCATCTGGCATTCGCTTGTGGATATGCACCGGGCGAGCCATGACGAAGTCTCACTCGATGAAATGACCGAAAATGTCGGCGAGGGTGCGGCACACGCAAACTTTGCTGCGGCCCCGGCGGGCGGCGAAGATTTGATGATCGAGGGCATCACCCGCGACCGCTACCGCAAGGCGACCGTTACGTCGCTGTCAAACGCCTTTGCCTCGCTCGAAGCCCATGAGCGCCTGCTGCTGATGTATTATCACGTTGATAATCTGAAACTCCGTGAAATATCCAGATTGGTCGAGAATGAGGCGTCGCCGCTTAGAGGCTGGTTTCAGCGAAGGTCGCAGTCGAGAGAAAAGGACCCGAACGCGAGGATCCACGAGTCAACGGTAATGCGTTGGTTGGAAAAGAGCTACGCACGCGTCCTGCAGCTATTTCGGGACGAGCTTAAAGGCGT
This sequence comes from uncultured Chloracidobacterium sp., assembly GCA_937941715.1. Taxonomy (GTDB): domain Bacteria; phylum Acidobacteriota; class Blastocatellia; order Pyrinomonadales; family Pyrinomonadaceae; genus OLB17. The sequence continues at coordinate 1,865 of CALDGX010000053.1, forward strand.
TCATGGGCTGTCGGACGCCGAGATCGAGACCTGTATGGGCCTTGCGACACAGGACCTCGCCGGCGGCGATATCTACCGGAATTTGACCGAAAATGCTTGATCGGACCGGGTGCCGAAAAAAAGATCGGGCCTCGTAAAAGAAACTACGCAAAACCGGGCCGCACTTTGCGTCATATTTCGGGGAGGTTCTACAGAAAATGGGAAACACGGAAAACATCAATCTCAGCGATGCCAGGTTCCAGGGCCTATTGGAGCGGTTTTTGCGTGTTCGCTCGGCCGGCGATAAGGCGTCTGATGCCGATCGCCACCTCGACGAAGATTCGTTTGCCGCTTTTGTTGAAGGCAATATGACGATGCGTGAGGCGACACCGGTGATCAAACACCTTGCCGATTGCGGTTTTTGCCGTCATAAGACCGCCGAACTCGTCAAGCTCGACCTCGCGTTCGCCGAGACCGAAATTCCCGCTTCGATACCTCAGACCGCACCCGCAAGGGCCGCCGATGTTATCGAAGGGATCCTTTCCCGCCTGTTCGGCAGCGGTGATGCCGCGGTGATGGCCCACGAGGAAAAACCGTCTGACGAGCCCCCGGCGGCGGACGAGGAAAAAGAGAAAAAGTAGCCGTCCGACAGACTATAAAATAAACGGCCGCCGGCGATCCTGCCGGCGGCTTTTTTGCGGTCCCGCGGCGGCCTTACGACAAAGAAAATGTAGCTTTTGCCCGCCGGAAGTTTTATAATCAGCTATTAGCACAGAAATGTTACAGAATAATATTCCGCCCGCAACTGTCACTGATCGTTGCAGGATGACGCCGGATCTGACCGTCGAAAGGGTGGCGACAGCAGATCTCCCGACAAAGCGTGGATCGTTCAAGATCGCCGGCTATCGTTCGCTGAACAGCAGCGAAGAATTTGTTGTGCTTTATAAGGGCGAGATGGACCGCGAAACCCCGACTCTCGTTCGCATCCACTCACAATGCCTGACCGGTGACGTTTTCGGCTCGATCAAATGTGATTGCGGCCCTCAGCTGCATCGCGCGATGGAGATGATCGAGGCCGAAGGCCGCGGTGCCATCGTCTATCAGCAGCAGGAAGGCCGCGGGATCGGGATCATCAACAAGATCAGGGCCTATGCCCTTCAGGACGAAGGCGCGGATACCGTCGAGGCGAACGAACGCCTCGGATTCGAGGTTGACGCCCGCGATTATCAGCAGTGTGCCGAGATACTGTTTGACCTTGGGCTGTGCAAGGTCCGCGTCATATCGAACAACCCCGACAAACTAAAGGCACTCGAGGCGGCCGGACTTCGGGTGGTCGAGCGGATACCGATCGAGGTCAGGTCCGAAACGCCGGCGGCACACTATATGCGGACCAAGAAAGAAAAATTGGGGCATCTGTTGGAATTTGATCAGTAGATCAGGGAGAAGGAGTTAGTAACTGTAATGAGAGTTTTTTGTATTTCTCGAACCGCACCCCGGACGGCCGCCGTCAGGGTCGTTTGCTTGGTCGCGATCGCCGCTTTCGCCGCACTTTCGGCGTCTGCACAGCAGAGTTACCGCAACACCGTCAACGGTTTTGTGTTCGACAGCCAACGCACGCCAATAACGCAGATACCGGTCGAGATCACCAATGAGGTCGGTCAGGTACTCGGCCGCACCAAGAC